>CAJXTO010000019.1 GCA_913061245.1 uncultured Oceanospirillales bacterium | reverse complement strand
GCAAGGATTTGCTTCTTCTCAGCAGTGACCTTTTGGAATTCGGCAGGATTAGCGACGTTGCCTACACCTTGGGTTCCGCGGATCGCCACAGCCTTGAGGTTCTTAGAACCCATCACTGCACCGACACCGGAACGACCAGCTGCTCGATGAAGATCATTCACAACGCATGAGAACAGAACCTGATTTTCACCTGCTTTACCGATCGATGAAATCCGGATCTGAGGATCCTGGTTTTCTTTTTTGATCTGCTCTTCGGTATGCCATGTCGATGTACCCCACAAGTGAGATGCATCGCGAAGCTCTGCCTTATCATTTTCAACCATAAGGTAAACAGGCTTCGCTGATTTACCCTCGAAAATAATCATGTCCCAGCCGGCAAACTTCATTTCGGCACCGAAATAACCACCTGAGTTCGAGCATGCTATTGCGCCAGTCAACGGACCTTTTGTTACAACTGTGTACCGACCACCTGTTGAAGCGATAGTTCCAGTCATCGGCCCGGTCGCCATAATGAGTTTGTTATCCGCTGACAACGGATCAACCTTTGGGTCGATCTCTTCAACGAGATATTTAGAAGCCAGTCCTCGAGATCCGAGGTAATCCATAGCCCATTCCATATTCAGGGGCTCAGAAGTACAGGTTCCTTTTGTAAGGTTGACCCGCAGAATTTGTCTAGTCCACGCCATCGTTAAATCTCCTTACAAACTCGCATCGTTAGCTTTAGCAGCCCACTTGCGCATCTTGTCTAATCCGGTCCAGTTAGCGTCTACAAAAGTAATCGCATCCGTCGGACATGCCTTAGCGCATGCTGGATCACCGCCGCACAGGTCACACTTCGCAACCTTGCCAGTCTCAACCACGTAATTGATGGTTCCAAACGGACATGAAATCGTGCACACCTTGCAGCCGACACAGGTATCGTCCTGGACCACTTTGGCGCCCGTTGCTGCGTCGAGCTTAATTGAATCGACAGGGCAGGCCTGCATACACCAAGCTTCGTCGCACTGAGTGCATGTATAAGGAACCTTGCGGCCCTCTTCCTCAAAACTAAATACTTTGATACGAGACTGTGATGGGTTAAACACACCCGTTTGTTCGAATGAACACGCCATCTCGCACTGAAGACACCCGGTACATTTTTCCGGATCGATGTACAAAGACTTCTGCATAAACTTCCCTTTTTATTGTGTTGTATTCCCATTTGCCACACGTCACGGACGGCGGCAGTCCTCGCACTAGTTCCGAAAACGAGCGAGAGAAAATATAGCTTTAGGAAACTACTCTTGGGCGTGGGGGGTGTCTATGAATAGCGCTTAGGACATTGGTCTGTTGTTTTTTTTCCAGAAATGAAAAAAAGACAAAACAACTGTCCAGCAACGTTTAAAAGTCGATTTTTAGGCTCGCGACTGGACAAGTCAGATGCAAAGCTCGTCATCCAACTTGCCCATACGCGAGTGATTTCTTTACTCGATACCGAGAATCACATCCGAGGCTTTGATGATTACGGAAACTTCTTGACCGACTGCCAAAGCAAGACGATCAACCGACCCAACCGTAATCGTAGAAGTAATTTGATTACCACTTCCCAAGTCAATTTGGATTTCGGCGGCTACCGCCCCTTTGTCAATTGAAGTCACAGTTCCTTTAAGAATATTCCGCGCACTGAGTTTCATACGCCTTCACTCCCTTGATTGTCATTGAAATTAAAGGGAAGCCCCCTGAGGCTCAAGCCACTTGGAACGACCCCACTCTAGTGTGATGCCGACCACAAGGGCGGCAACGAGTCCCACCGACAATGTCAGCGGAACCATTAGCAGGATAATGAACTGGCACGATGGCTTTACCTTGAGAAGCCTCATCGGATCGGCGAGTACCCAGGCAGCGTAGAGCATCAAGGTTGTGACCACTTCGTAAGGGATTAATCCAAGCAGTTCGCTTGCCTGTGATCCAAATATAAACGCGATCACCAAGCAAGTTGCTCCGAAAACGACAATCGACAATCCGCTGCGCGAACCAAGACCATAATGGGCAGCAAGACCACCCGCACCATGACACATGGGCATTGCCCCCAAAGGCGCCAGTATAATGTTAGCCAGGCCCGATGTTAGGGCAAAACGCTGCTCGGTAAGCTCGCTCGATCGTTCTGGGAAATACTCCTGTGCAATGACTGACGTCAGGATCAAGGCATTAGTCAGCGTTAAAGCAAGCTGAGGGAAAAATGCGGTCTTCAGCGAATCAACTAGTGCATCAATCGACGGAACCAAAACAGCCGGGAGCCCTAACTGCACATCGAACTCAATAGCAGTTGGACTGCTACCTAGCCAAATCCAACCAACGGCGAGAATAATCACACAACTGATCGCACGGACTGGACTGAATTGAAGCGCCACAAGCAAGACGACCAAAATCGCCACGGGCCACAATGAAACCTCCGCAAACTGAAATGTACTCGCCACTAGGCTAACAGCCAGAGCGACTCGCATCCCAAACAAGACCGTTTTAGGAATAAAACCCTTCAACCATCCGATCGCCCGAGTTTGGCTCAGAATGAGTAGCGTGATTCCGAGTAGTAGCCCGGTTGCAATTAACACATCAGGCCCTGCAATACCGGCAATCCCCATCGCGGCAACTGCCTTCATCGGCTGTACTGGAATCGGTCGCTTATAGTAGAGCCCAGTCCCAATCGCAAAAAGACCAAATCCTAAAAGCAGTCCGACAGGATCCATTCCTGCCACAACAATGAGTCCCAGAACCAATGGCAAGAAAGTTCCAAGGTCAGCATATGCTGATGAAAACTCACGAATAAACTGCAAATTTCGCATGATTGCCCTACGTTATTTTATTACCTGCAATGGTATTCCTTTTCATGGATGTTGCAATTCTCCTTACAACCCTCACAATTATGTTTAATTTACCAACGAAGAAAAAAATACATATATATGCTTGGCGATGCATTTACAGAAGCATTCACACTGATCGTTTCGGTCAATCCTGAGTTGCTTGAAATTCTATGGCTTTCAATTCAAGTCAGCCTGACCGCGTTGTTTTTCTCGATTGCACTCGGACTTCCAATTGGCACCAGCCTCGCAATCACAGAATTTCCCGGCAAGAAAGCATGTGTCACGATTTTGAACTCATTAATGGGCCTCCCACCGGTCGTCGTGGGGTTGCTCGTGTACCTTTTGCTCTCCAGATCCGGTCCGCTCGGCGTTCTCGGCCTACTGTACACACCAACCGCAATGGTCATCGCGCAGGTCGTACTGATTACGCCAATTATTGCTGCGCTCGCGTATCAAGTAATGGATGACCTGCATCGTGAATACCGTGATCTGTTTCAAAGCCTCGGGATTCCTTTAACCAAAGCGGTTCCCACCTATCTCTGGGATGCGCGATATTCGCTCGTCACATCTGTTCTCGCTGGCTTTGGGCGCGCGATTTCAGAAGTCGGCGCTGTAATCATCGTCGGTGGCAATATTGACCATTTAACACGTGTCATGACGACAGCTATCGCACTTGAAACATCCAAGGGCGAACTCGCGATCGCTTTAGCGCTCGGTATCATTCTTCTGACGCTTGCATTAATCGTAAACGCCGCAGTTACCACTGTTCGTACCTTCGGGCTCAGAAACGCCTATGTTTAAGTCTGAACCCATGAGCAACACCAGTGCACTGAGCGCGACAAACGCACCCTACATCGAAGTGAATAATTTAAATTTGACTATCGGTGGCAACCAACTCTTACATGATATTTCTGTTACGTCCTTTACTCCTGGCGTAACAATGGTCATGGGACCAAACGGCGCTGGTAAGAGTTTGTTTCTCCGTTGCCTCCATGGACTGCTTATACCAACCAGCGGATCAATCCGACTGCTCAACAAACCTCACGAATCAACAACAGCATCCCAATCCATGGTATTTCAAAAAGCTGTGCTGCTGAGACGCAATGTGATTAAAAATCTCGAGTTCGCGGCACCGAACGGAACCCCACCAACAGAAATCACAGAGCTACTCGCAAAAGTCCATCTCAATGGCAAAGAGTTGCAGCCCGCACGACTGCTCTCTGGCGGAGAGCAGCAAAGACTTGCTCTTGCGAGATCGCTTCTGACAAAACCACGATTTCTACTTTTAGATGAACCAACCGCAAGCCTTGATCCCGCTTCCGTCCTAATTATTGAGCGTTTGATTTCAGAGGCAACCGAACAGGGTGTGAAATGTATTTTTATTTCTCACGATCTCGGCCAAGCAAAGCGCCTCGGAGCGGACATCATTTTTTTACATCAGGGTCGACTCGCTGAACATACCGACGCTGAAACCTTCTTCACATCGCCCCAGTCGAGAGAAGCTAAAGCTTATCTCGATGGGGAAATTGTGCTGTAACCCCCAACTGACGAAAGGAAGTCATGATGAAACTAACAAAAACCATGAAATCAATCGGTCTAGCTATGGTACTACCACTAGCTTCCAGCCTAGCCATCGCTGAATCAATCGTGGTCCAATCCACGACATCCACTAAAAACTCAGGTCTTTATGACTATATTTTGCCAAAAGTTAAGGCAGATACTGGTCTGACAGTAAACGTGGTTGCAGTCGGCACAGGCCAGGCCATCAAAAATGCGCAACGTTGCGATGGTGATGTCTTGCTCGTCCACGCGAAAGCATCTGAGGAAAAGTTCGTGAATGAAGGTTATGGCGTCAAGCGCAGTGATCTCATGTACAACGACTTTGTGATCGTTGGTCCTGCTGCTGATCCAGCAGGCGTAGGTGGCTCTAAGGATGTTTCAAAGTCGCTGACTACGATTGCATCAAAGCAGGCGTTATTCGCATCACGAGGTGATGACTCAGGCACACACAAAGCTGAACTTCGCCTTTGGAAAGCTGCAGGAACTGATCCTAAGGCAGCTTCAGGTGCATGGTACCGCGAGACAGGATCTGGAATGGGTGCGACATTGAACGCAGCTGTTGGTATGGGTGCATACGCAATGACTGATCGAGCAACCTGGACCAAGTTTGGCAACAAAGGCGATTTCAAAATCCAAGTTGAAGGAGACAAGCGTCTGTTCAACCAGTATGGCGTTATCCTTGTAAACAAAGACAAATGCCCGTCTGTAAAATCAGAAGCAGGCCAAAAGTTCATCGATTGGTTGTTATCTAACAAGGGACAAAACACGATCGCTTCTTATAAAGTAAGCGGTAACCAGTTGTTCTTCCCGAACGCTAACTAATCAATAAGGAGGGGTCATGACTCAGGATCTGGTGATCTTTGCACCGGGGAGCATGACCCACCTCCTACCTCGCTTATTAAAGGCATACGATCCACAGCAAACACTCAAAATACAGTGTGTTTTTGGCCCCTCAGGATCACTGCGAGCAAAAATCGAGGGTGGACAGCTATTCCACTTATTTCTAAGCGCATCATCAACACATACTCAAGCGCTCAGCGCGAGCAGTCATCTCGCTGAAGAAGATATCCTCGGCTATAACCGAATGGTTTTGGTTCACCAACGGAAACACCAGCTCAACCAGAGCAATGCACTACAGGCTTTAACGCAAAAATCACTAACCCTTGGAATGTCGACAACAGGACTTGATCCTGCAGGTGATTATGCTTTTGAAATCTTAAAAAAAGTAAGTGATGCAACGACGATTTCTCTCGAAACATTGGAACGAAGAACCCGCGTGATTACCGGTGGACGCGAAACACCTAATGCCCCCCCGGGTCGAAATCAGTACGGGTGGATCATGGAGACTCAAGATGTCGATCTTCTGCTGACCTATTACTCCAACGCGCTTGCAGCAATGGAAGACAACCCTCACATCAGTTACTGTGAATTACCAGAACAGATTGCTGTGATCGGCACCTATGGAATTGGACGAGCTAACGTTTCTTCCCCTGAAGCATCTGCTCTGTATCACTGGTTTTTCAGCACGGATGCGCAAATTATTCTCAAGGATGGCGGTTTTATTCCCAAATCAGCTGGAGAGAAATAATGCGGCGATTTATTCAATGTGCCTTCTTAATGATGGCAGCCACAGCAACCGCTTATGCAGTTGAAGTCACAGACTCTGCTGGAAGAACAGTTACTGTTCCCGACACAATTACACGTATCTATGCAGCAGGCCCACCGGCATCGATCATCACATACATGCTTGCACCGGAAAAATTGACAGGATGGCCACGTGCCCACCACGCGTATGAGCGGCCTTTTATTAATGAAGCGTATCGTGATCTGCCCGTCACTGGTCGTCTCACAGGCAGGGGAAGTACAGCTAATCTAGAGGTTGTCATTGGTTTGAACCCCGATCTTATTCTCGATTTTGGATCGATTAGACAAACCTACGTGTCCTTAGCGGAAAAGACCCAGGAACAAACAGGTATTCCGTATCTTTTGATTGATGGACGGTTTGAAAACACCCCAACAGCATTGCGTCAACTCGGCAAAATTTTAGGGGTTGAAACAAGGGGTGAAGAGCTTGCTGAGTATGCCGAAAATTTATTTTCAGAAATCGATCAACATATCGCGACGGTAAAAGAAGACGATAAGCCGCGTGTTTATTTAGCTCGAGGCCCAGAAGGTCTGGAGACCGGTGTCGCAGGATCTATCAACACTGAAATTATCGAGAGAGCAGGCGGACGAAATGTCGCTGATTACGGACCCGAAATCGCCCGTCAACGAAATCTTGTGAGTATGTCAATTGAGGAGGTCTTAGATCTCGACCCAGATATCATCGTAACCTGGGATCGCCAATTTTATGATCAGGTGTACCAAAATCCACTGTGGCAACCTGTTCGCGCGGTCAAAAATCGCGCGGTGTATTTTGCTCCAGCAGCCCCTTTCGGATGGATTGATAAACCACCTTCGATTAACCGGCTCATTGGCCTCAAATGGATGACTGGCCTACTCTATCCGGATCATTTCAGCTTTGACCTCGAAGAAGAGGTAAGACGTTTTTACCGGTTGTTTTATCAAGTTGAAATCTCCGAAGCAGACCTTCAGCAGTTGATTGCATGGTCGAGATACTAGGTAAAACCAGCCAATCTCAAACAGCGCTATCGGGCGGATTACTTGCGATCTGCCTCATACTTCTGTCCGTTATTGCGTCAGGTATCGGACAGTACCCTATCGATTACGCTGACATCATTCATGCACTACTTCATTATTTCGGAATCGAACAAGAGCCCCCCGATCAAACAATCCGTCTCGTCCTGTCCGAAGTTCGTTTACCGCGAGTACTTGCATCTGTACTAGTCGGAGCGGTCTTGGCGGCGGCTGGCTGCGTATTCCAAGGTATGTTTAGAAATCCATTGGTATCCCCTGATATTCTTGGGGTTTCAACCGGAGCAGGGCTTGGAGCCGCCGCTGGCATTCTCCTTTCGTTGTCGATTATCAGTATCCAACTGATGGCGTTTTTGGGTGGGTTAATTACAGTAGGCGCTGTCTATTTGGTGGCCTCATCCATCCGGCAACATGAGCCCACTCTGATACTGGTGTTAGCAGGAATTGTGATCGGATCCCTTGCAGGCGCCTGTCTTTCCTTAGTGAAAATTTTGGCAGATCCCTACGACCAACTGCCAGCAATTACATTTTGGCTACTCGGTTCGTTTGCTGCTGTCGATAAAATCGATCTTTTAGGTGCTCTTCCACTGTGTATTCTTGCCCTGATTCCGATGGTACTCCTGCGCTGGCGCATTAATGTATTAAGTCTTGGCGATGAAGAAGCACGAGCGCTTGGCGTTAACCCAGACAAAATAAGACTATTTTTGATTTTCGCCGCGACACTCATGACCGCGGCAGGAGTTGCCATCGCAGGTGTCATTGGATGGGTTGGATTAGTGGTTCCACACATCGCCCGATTACTGGTTGGACCCAACTTCAATAGGCTGCTTCCAATTGCAATGCTCATCGGCGCTAATTTTCTACTGCTGGTAGACACCATTGCTCGAACTCTTACGCAAACGGAAACACCAATTGGTATCTTAACTGCTTTCGTTGGAGCACCTGTGTTTGTCTGGCTGTTGTTCCACGCACGAAGGAGCTGGATGTGATCTCAGCCCGGAATCTTCAAATCGGGTATCAAAAGCCGCTGGGTGACCACCTGCACCTCGAATTGAATGCGGGACAGTTTCACATGATTTTAGGTCCAAATGGGTCAGGTAAATCGACCTTATTTAAGACACTGATTGGTTTAATTCGTCCGATGAGCGGCCAGGTTCTCGTGAATCAACTTGACGTTCATCGATTAACAGCAATAGCGAGAGCCAAGACTTTTGCCTACGTGCCTCAATCACAGCAACAAGTGTTTCCATATACTGTTGGAGAAATGGTGTTAATGGGACGGACGAGCCATATCAAACCATTTTCAGTTCCTAGCCATAGCGATATTGAACGCAGTGATGAAGCAATGGCTTCGCTAGATATTTTGGGACTTAAAGATCAGGAGTTTACAAAGCTATCAGGGGGACAACGACAGCTGACAATCTTAGCGCGTGCGCTAGCACAAGATGCACAGATTCTCGTGTTAGATGAGCCAACAGCAAGCCTAGACTTTGGAAATGAAATTCGGGTATTGGAGCGCATTCGACACCTAGCAGACCAAGGCTGGACGATCATTTTATCAACTCACAACCCAGACCATGCCCTTCAATTGGCAGATACAGTCACCACCGTCAGTCATGGGACAGTCAAAGATCACGGTGTTCCTCACCAGATTTTAACCTCGGCCCACTTGAGTGACCTCTATCAAGCGAACGTTGAGGTCGTCTCTATTGGTCAGACTAAGACATGTATCGCAGCGCAGTTAAACCGTGCCTAGGGTGCGCCATTCATCCGAATCATACCCAATTCGGAAATATCATACCCTTCGTAGCGGGCGGCCTCAGTGAGAAATTGCTCGGTTGAAGCGAAACGTATTAACTTCTGAACATTGGGCTCAAAATACGCATATCGATCGATAATCAAATCGAAGTATTCAATGCAAACTGGGATGAACTGTAGATGGTATCGACTGGCAAAACATTTTAGACCAAATGTCACATCGGCTTGATCCTCGACAATCGCCAACGCAGCTTCAGTTTCTGTTCGAGCCTCTCGAACACAATCTAAATCGTGCATCGATAATTGGTGTTTCTGGAGACGTGTTTCAAAGACCTGTTGCGCACCAGCCTCAGCTTGGCGACGGACAAAACGTTTTCCATGAATCGACTCAAATCCTGTAATACCTGATCCTGGTTTAATGATAAGACCTCGGTCACGCTTGGCCCAATGCATTAGAATCGAAGCGGATTGCTCGAGATAGTCACCCAAGATCTCAGTGTTCCAACCGGAGTCCCTCGTATTCTCAAGATGTATCCCGCAGATAATTCCCTCACGCGCTTGATAACGGTTCAGTCCATCGATTGACCCGTTGAGCATTGAAGCGAGTCCTGATCCAGATGCGCCAATTGCCCACTCGAAAACAGGATCGTGCGAGCCAAGTATGATCTGAGGACGCGAGGGTTGGCCGTCGAAGGCCATTCCCTTATGTTGCATCCAGTGATTGACCTCATTGCGAGGGAAAAGCAACTTACCAGTCGCTTTAACGCACGGAATTTCACCGCGAGACGCTAAATCGTAAACTTTTCGCTCTTTGATACGAAGTAGATCTGCAACTTCTTTGGTGGTAAGAAATTCTGACAATGGTTTGCTCTTTTCCAATCAATCACGCCAAGGATACACCAGAGTATGCTGATACATTACCGCTTTAAAAAATGATTCAATCGGTCGATGATCAACTCACTACTAATAGCAAAATTGACTCCGGCATCAATATCAGCGTCTTTTGTAAATATGGCAGATATTAGACCAACAAGTTCGCCCTTGGCGTTCACAAGAGCACCCCCTGAGGACCCGGGATTGACCGCGGCATCTGTTTGCAGGAAATCCTCGATTGGATTAAAGCCAATATTCCGACGCTTAGGACCCGAGATCACACCACAGCTTATACTGATACCCAACCCAAAAGGATTCCCAAGAGCGCAGACATGTGTTCCTGGTATGGGTAACGATTGACTCAATGCGATGGGCGGTAGCTTCTCATCGATTGCGAGGAGCGCAAGATCTGTATCCAGATCGACCCATTCGACTCGGGCGTCCAACAGTTGATCGTCATATGTCCGAACCGCAATCTTTGTTGAGTCAGCGACAACATGCGCAGCAGTTAGAATGTAAGAAGACCCTTTTGCATTGCTGCTCAGACTGAATACGACTCCACTGCCTTCTGGCGCGGAACCAATCGGAGCCCCAAAGCCGGGTTTTTGGTAGCCAGGCCATGTTGGCAAAACGGAGACGACTGAACGATTGGCTTTGACCCAAGTATCTGATCCATGATCTGCAGCAGCGAGTGCCGCTAGCGTGAACAGGACCAGTCCAAGGAAATGTCTCATTGCGGAGCAGTTGCGCGCTTTAAGTAACTAATCAGATCAGCGCGGTCTTGCGCTCCCTTGATCCGTTGCACGGGCATTTTTGATCCGGGTGTCACAACATCAGGACCATCTCTGAACAACAGATCAATGGTTTCTTCGTTCCACACCAGATCCATCTCCAACAATTCTTTCGAATATGGATAATCATCAACCGCGCCAACTTTCCGGCCGAAGACACCATACAAAGTAGGCCCTGCGCGACGTTTACTCGACGGGGTCAGACTATGACAAACACTACATTTACGGGCGAATTGTTTTTGCCCGTTATCGATTGGCTGATCTGGATGAAAGCGACGGTCACGCTCAGCGAGGGGATGCGGAACGATAAAGTCATTGAGAGAGATTTTTGTCACCCAATCATCAAGACCTGCGAAAAACAAGGTTTCAGACCCTTCGCCCAAGGCCATTGCCCAAACAGGTCCTTTCACCGCATTGAAGTCGTGTTGTATTTCACCAACACCTGCGTCTGCTATGACAATCCTCCCCTCGGCTGTACCAAAGGCCATTTTTTCAGACTCGGGATCAATGGCGATGGCGAGCACCGGGGGGCCACCGACCCACAGATCCAACGTAGGCTCAGTATTATCGAGACTGATCGTCTTCATCACTCCATTGGATCCACCATACGCAAGTAGGTTCAGCTCTGGCGAGATCTCCATAACGTTCACACCAAATCCGTTTTTTACGACGCTTCGGATGTACTCGCCAGTTTCCAAGTTCCACAATCGAATATGTCCATCAGTGCCAGCAGAATAGAGGCGTTCTTGGCTGGGAACGAACTGCGCTGCATTCACCGGCCCTTCGTGCCCACGCAGGAATTGAATATTCGATTTGGTTTCTACATTCCATATACCAATGGTTCGGTCCCAGCTCGATGATGCAAGCCGACTGCTGGTTTCATCAAATTTGAGATGGATAACCTTAGCTGTATGCCCATTGAGGGCGATTGGTTCGGGAGTTGTGTTTGGAGTCCTCAGGTCATCAATCGCCCAGAGAAGAATCTGGTTATCATCGCCTGCAGTTGCGAGCCACTGACCATCTGGCGAAAATGCCGCTGTGTTCACGGCAGCGTTGTGGCCGACGAGCTGTTTCAGCTCAACCATTTCGCGAGTATCCCAGACGACTGCTGTGTAATCGAAGCTAGTACTGACAAGAAGATTAAGATTTGCGGAATAAGCGAGGCCTTTAATTGGGCCACCGTGAGCTGTGTAGCGGTCGAACGCTAAGACAGAATTGAGTGTTAGGGTGACGGTCACTAAAAATAGAACAACACTACGCATACTGATCTCCAAGCTCAGCTTCTGTTATCCCTTCTGGCCAGCCTTCCTTATTGTAAATTCATAGGGTGAAGAGTCATCAGTGATCGAAATAATCAAGTGTCCAGAAAGCTCACAATAAGCAGGGACATCTTTCAGAGTCGTTGGATCGCTTGTCAGTAACTTCACCACGGAGCCTGGCTGTAACGGCTCAATACGCTTTTTTAATTTTAATACGGGAAGTGGGCACCGGAGACCGACGACATCGATCTCCAGGTCCACCGTTAATTGATTAATCAAGTCGAACTGATGGTGCTGATTGGACTTCTGCTGATGAGAAGCCCATCTCGCTTAAAACGAAATACGCACCAAAAGAGACTGCGATTGTGAATGCAAACGCTGCAAACATGGTCTTCATCGTAAGTCTCCCGCTTGGCGAATTGGCGCACCTTTGGCCTCTTCCTCTTCAACCCATAGGTCGTGGTGCTGACGCGCCCACTCGAGGTCGACTTGACCATTCCCCATCGCGTCAAACGCACCTTCCATACCGACACTACCGATATAAATGTGAGCGATAATCGCGATGATCATCGTGATTGCCACAATCGCATGCCACAAGTGTGCAAGTTGCATTTCTTCATGAGGCAAAAGCTCAGTCGGTAATCCCATGCCTGTCATTGAGTTAATGATTCCAAATGTCTTCGCAAACATTGGAAGCTCGAACGGGAATAGTAGCGACAATCCAGACATCGACACTGATGCACCAAGTACAATTGTCATCCAGAAGATGAGCTTCTGGCCACCATTGAACTTTTTCGCCGATGGATGGCCGTGACCGACAATTCCACCGCCCTTAGCAAACCACTCGAGATCAAGTTTATTCGGAATATTATGGGCTACCCACATCACGAAAATAGCAACTAATGCTGCCATGAAGACCCAAGCGATGTTGTTGTGAACCCAAATAGAAAATGTTGCGATGGCTGAATTCGCTTCATGTCCGAAGATTGGGATGATGACTGAGCGCCCAAACAAAAGGAGCAGGCCAGTACATGCAAGCATGATGAAAGACCCAGCAAGACACCAGTGCCCGAACCGCTCGAACGCTTTGAATCGTTCAATCGTTTGCCCTGATGGACCACCGTCGATAGTCATTCTTCCGCGTGCGAAATAGAAGATCACAAGGGCTAAGATAATGCCCCCAATACCGTACCCCGCGTATGCCTGGATACCGCCTTGTCGCGTGAGCAACCATTCCATGCCCCCGTCTTGAACGAGGATTTCAGCGGCCGGACCATTATTCGAGACTTTGACATCCGTCTCTGAATAACGAATTCCGCGATAAATGTCGGAGTTTGACACACCACCCAATGATCCCAAATTGCCTGAAATTGGCTGGGCATTCTCTGGGTTTCCTAAATTATCACGACGAAATGATTCGTCGACTTTGAGTCCTTTCTGCCGCGCAAGAATATCCTCTAGCGTCTGCGCTCCGCCTGTCGATGCACGTTGACCCTCGTCTTGGGAATAAGCCGGAGTCACAGCAAACGTCAATAGTGCGATTAAACACGCACCTACTACCTGTAAATTCATGACGACCTCAGGAATCGTTGTTGAGTTGATAAAACAGACAGGCGGGGCGAACCCCGCCTTCCGTTTGGCTGTTAGCCGCCTTTCTTCTCGTAGGCGGTTCCCCAGCCCCAAGCACCTGAACCGAAGCCACGTGTTACAACGCGCTCGCGATAGATCGCTGCTACGTCGTCACCGTCGCCGGCCAAAAGTGCTTTGGTCGCGCACTGCTCGGCACACGCAGGTAGCTTACCTTCCGCAATACGGTTACTTCCGTATTTTTGGAATTCAGCCTGCGAGTTGTCCTCTTCAGGACCACCGGCACAGAATGTGCACTTATCCATCTTGCCTCGTGAACCGAAGTTACCAGCTTGTGGGAACTGTGGTGCACCGAACGGACACGCATAGAAGCAATATCCGCAACCGATACACAGGTCTTTTGAGTGCAAAACGATCCCGTCATCTGTTTGGTAGAAACAGTCAACAGGACAGACAGCCATACATGGCGCGTCTGAACAGTGCATACAAGCCACAGAGATTGACCGCTCGCCTGGCTTACCATCATTGATGGTTACCACGCGACGACGGTTAATACCCCAAGGCACTTCGTTTTCGTTCTTACATGCGGTTACACAAGCGTTACATTCAATGCAGCGCTCGGCGTCACATAGGAACTTGGCTCTCGCCTTTCCACCTAATGACATAATCTATCCTCCTTACGCTGGCATGATTCGACATAACGTACACTTGGTTTCCTGCATTTGGGTAACCGAGTCGTAACCGTATGTCGCTACTGTGTTAGCAGATTCACCAAGTACATATGGATCAGCTCCATCTGGATACTTGGCACGAAGATCCTCGCCTTGGAACATGCCGCCGAAGTGGAATGGCATAAATGCGACACCCACGCCAACGCGCTCAGTAACCATTGCTTGGACTTTCACTTTTCCGCCTTCAGGGCCTTCAACCCAGACCATATCGCCATCACGAATACCTAAGTCATTCGCATCGCGTGGATGGACTTCGACGAACATCTGCTGTTGCAGTTCTGCTAGCCATGGGTTTGAACGAGTTTCATCACCACCGCCCTCGTACTCAACCAAACGACCTGAAGTCAGAATGATTGGGAAGTCTTTCGAGAAGTCATTCTTCTGGATTGACTCATAGAGAGTTGGCAAACGATATGCAAACCGGTCCTCGTAAGTTGGATAATCCTTCACGAGATCGCGACGGTTTGTGTACAGCGGTTCGCGGTGCAATGGTACTGGATCCGGGAAGTTCCAAACCACCGTACGCGCCTTCGCGTTACCAAATGGTGCACACTCGTGCTTGATCGCAACTCGCTGGATACCACCTGAAAGGTCAGTTTTCCAGTTCGTCTTTGCACCTGCGACCTTTTCGATCGAAGCGCGCTCTTCAGCAGTGAGATCTTTGTCCCAACCCAAGTCCATCAGCATTTGCATGGTGAATTCTGGGTACCCGTCTTTGATCTCAGAGCCTTCTGAGTAGACACCTTCAGCCAGGAGGTTTTCACCATTCCTTTCAACGCCGAAACGTGCACGGAAGGTCAAACCACCTTTTGATACTGGCTTCGACATATCATACAGGTTCGGTGTACCTGGATGCTTCATCTCTGGTGTACCCCAAGCTGGCCATGGCATACCGTAGTAATCGCCATCGCATGGACCACCAACCGCCTGAAGCGTTGTTTTATCAAACGTATGCTGGTTCGCCATGTGAGCTTTGATCCGCTCTGGAGACTGACCAGTGTAGCCAATCGTCCACATACCGCGGTTGAACTCGCGAGTAATATCCTCGATCAGTGGCTCGTCACCATTCACCTTAATGTTGCGGAACAAACGATCGGAGAAACCGAACTTGTCTGCAAACAGCTTCATGATCACGTGGTCTGGCTTCGATTCAAACAATGGATCGACAACCTTCTCACGCCACTGAATTGAGCGGTTTGACGCTGTAACAGAGCCATACGTCTCAAATTGAGTGGTTGTTGGGAGCAGATAAACACCGTCTTTACGATCGTGAAGAACAGCAGATACCGTTGGATGTGGGTCAACAACGACCAATAAATCCAACTTCTCCATCGCGGTCTTCATATCGACCTGACGCGTTTGTGAGTTCGGAGCGTGGCCCCAAAGCACCATTGCGCGAGTGTTGTTTGGCTGACCCAAGTTTTCCTTGGCTTCCAAAACGCCATCAATCCAGCGCGAGACTGGGATACCAGTTTCGTTCATCATGGCTTTGGTCTTGCCATCTTTGGTCTTCATTGTCGCAAAGCGACCTTTCAACCAATCAAGATCTTCTTCCCAAACGCGCGCCCAATGCGCCCATGAACCTGGCTTCAAGCCGTAATAGCCTGGAAGCGTATTCGCGAGAACGCCCAAATCGGTGGCACCCTGTACGTTACAGTGTCCGCGGAAGATGTTAGTACCACCACCAGAAGTACCCATATTACCGAGTGCTAGCTGCAAGATGCAGTATGCGCGGGTGTTGTTGTTACCATTGGTGTGCTGAGTACCACCCATACACCAAATAACTGTACCAGGACGGTTGTTCGCTAATGTACGAGCAACGCGCTCAAGCTGTGAGCCAGGAGTTCCTGTCACGCGCTCAACTTCTTCTGGAGTCCATTTCGCGACTTCTTTTTTGATATCATCCATGCCCCAAACGCGGGTACGGATAAACTCTTTATCTTCCCAGCCGTTTTCGAAGACATGCCACAAAATACCCCAAACCAACGCGACGTCAGTCCCTGGACGGAACCGAACATACTCATCTGCATGCGCAGCAGTCCGCGTGAAGCGTGGATCACAAACAATCACAGGAGCATTGTTCTGCTCTTTCGCCTTCATGATGTGCTGCAATGACACAGGGTGTGCTTCTGCAGGGTTACCACCAATCAGGAAGATTGCTTTCGAATTGTGGATATCGTTGTACGAGTTAGTCATCGCACCATAGCCCCAAGTGTTCGCAACACCGGCTACAGTGGTTGAGTGACAGATACGCGCCTGGTGGTCAACGTTGTTCGTGCCCCAGTAAGCAGCAAACTTACGATACAGATA
>CAJXTO010000018.1 GCA_913061245.1 uncultured Oceanospirillales bacterium | reverse complement strand
GCGGCCGCCTCCTAAGCGGCAGGTCACAGGTTCGATTCCTGTTCGGGACACCATTCGCCATCCTGAGACTAGATATTCGAATTACTAAAAATTTTCTTACTGATCAGCTTTTAGGTGCCCAGCAGAGGAAACCGTGCGTTAGAACCAAGACGTTGGATTCCACCAAGGCTTTTCATCATGTGTTTCTTCGACTGATTCAGCTTTTGCTTCTTCTGATGTCGTTTCCGAATTCTCGGAACCGATTTTTGCCCACTCTGGCGCTACAGAATTATAAGACGCACATCCGCTCAGAGTGAGAATGGAGAATGCTACCAACAATGGCGTTACCGATTTTTTCATTTTAATAGATCCTTTTGATTTAGGTGCTCAAGACTAATTAGAAACAGGTGGAAAAGATACATTGGCATCAGTTATGCAAAGCTCCGACTGATGTCAGGATGACGTCACTCCTGTTCCCCTAAGGCACCAAATACCCTCTGGTGTCTTAGGGGTTTCTTAGGGCTCGTAAGCAGGAACGCCCCAACCCCCGAAGATACCGCAGCTCGAAGCGAAGCCAATGACAACACCGCCTTTCAAGGTAAAGTCATCCGTGCAACCGGTTTTATCATCATCATTCCGATACCACGAATAAACCGAACCGAATTGGCTCTGATACACCCGGTCAGCCGAGCCAAGCTCTTGCATTAAGATCTCGCGCTCAACTCCCATCCAGCTACTCATTCGCTCCAAGGTACCAGAACAACCCGCGATACCGAGAGTAATGGCTAAAACGGCTGTTAGCTTAAATGTTCGTACTACACGCACCAGGAATGCATCAGCATCAATTTTCGACATGGATCACCTCTCAATCAAAGGGCCGGCACAACCCATTAGTTGTTCACTGTTTCTTGATACGGATCATTTTGCAAGATGATCAACTCCGGCACGCCCCTCTCTTTGGATCAATACTGCCCTTGCGGAATACTCCGTAACAGCTATCTACAGGAGAGCATTATGATGGACCAAACAAATCTTGTGACTTGGATTGGCGGCCTTATTGCCTTCATCGGGGCATTAGCACCCGCGATTTTTGGCCTGATTGCGACATTCCAGTAACGTATTGATCAATTCAATGAGTGACTACTGGATCACACTGTAATGAAACAAAAAAGCCCCGAATAACGGGGCTTTTAAGCAACTAGAAATCAATTTTTAAAATCGAATTCCCAGCAAGAAGCGAGCGATCAATCCTTTGCGTCCAACTTCATGGCTTGATAGCGTCTTTCTCCAACGCTTTTCTTTAATCTCTTGGTTTGCAATCCGCTCATATGAATGAACAACCGCACGACCAACACCGACTGGAATCATGATTAGCACCTCCACTTGTTTGGTGTATGGACGTACTATATGCGCAATAAATGCATAATGCAAATATTGCACTATTAAATTTTTATTACAATTCAATTAGATCGCCGAACTATGCGCAGTATTTGCGACCTCGTATGCGTCAAACCATTGCGCTATGATTCGCGTGAGCGGCTGACCTTCTGTGGCTATCGAAAGCACCTGATCCTGCAGTTCAACAATCCCGTCGAAATGCTCAGTCGCATGACGACCCAGGCTGAGTAACGTCTCAATACTCTCATCCGGAAACTCCAAACCCAAAGCATTGAAGTCGATCGTAAAATCACACAGCAACATCTCGACAGCCCTTGCCCTCAGCGCATCATCCATCCGAAAAACGTGGCCGCGCGTTGTCGCAAATTCATGCTTTTCAATCCGCTCGTAATACCCGCCGGTTTTAGGATCATTCTGTAAATAGCCAAACGGGAATTTCGAAATAGAGGAGGCACCAAGCCCAATCAACGTCGGCGACACATCGTCCGTATATCCTTGAAAGTTTCGACGTAGATGCCCGGTATTTGAAGCTATCGCCAGACCATCACTAGGCTTCGCAAAATGATCGATGCCAATTGCTTGGTATCCATTGTTTTGAAATATACGTTTAGCCAACTCCGACAAACCGAAACGTTGTTGCGTACTCGGGAGTGCATCATCTGGAATCATCGCCTGGCGTTTAGCCATCCAGGGTACGTGCGCATATCCATAAAGCGCTACACGGTCTGGATTCAACTCAATCAGTTGTTCGATCGAACGACTGAGGCGCTCATCTGTCTGATATGGCAAACCATATAAAATATCGGCATTAAGACTCTTCACTCCGCGAGAACGCAACATCGCAACACAATCTCGCGTTACCTCATAGGATTGCTCACGCCCGATCGCTTTCTGAATTTCAGGATCGAAATCTTGAACACCGATCGAGGCCCGATTCAAACCATGACGGATGAGGACATCGAGTCGATCTTCATCAATTTCGTTTGGATCAATCTCGACAGAGAATTCTCGTTCATGATGCAAATCGAAATGCGTATTGATCGTCAATAACAGCGCGTCCAATTGATCTGGCGTTAAAAGCGTGGGCGTCCCACCACCAAAATGCACTCGATCAACTTCGATTCCGTCAGGAAGATGCTTCGCGACCAGCTCTACCTCGGTCTGCAACGCTTTAAGGTAACGATCCAACCGCCCGTCATCGCCAAGCCCCTGCGTCCGGCATGCACAAAACCAGCAGACACGTCGGCAAAATGGCACGTGGAGGTATAAAGAAATTGGTTCTTTTGGATTCAGTCGACCCAGCCATTCAGGCATCAGATCAGCCCGAAGACTGTTTGTAAAATGAGTGGCTGTCGGATAACTGGTGTACCGAGGGACGTTCCGATTAAACAGACCATGTGATTCAAGACGAGAAATGTTCAACATGCGCTAAGGGTGCAAAAACGCCATCAAAATTGCATTGAGCTGAATCAAGCCCCACAAGACTTCCCACATCAATAATGCGCATATAGTGCGTTTAATTGTCACAAAAGCTTCATAAAATCAGCGTGATAACCCTAGATAATACGTGCGCGAACAAAAGGATTAGACGTCAGCAAATGAAACCAAGCGAATTCAGGGCCTGGAGAAAGGACTGCAAACTCACTCAAGAGCAAGCAGCCAAAAAACTCGGACTAAAAAAGCGCACCATTCAGTACTACGAAAAAGGTAAGCGTGACGGAAAGGAATTTAAAATTCCCAAAACCACCGAGCTTGCATGCTACGCAATCACGGTTGGTGTCGAGCACTATTTTGGGCCGGAATCATTAAATAACGACGAAGACTAATCGGATCGACCCATTAAAGTCTGACAAGATTGACCAACTGTTTCGGCTTAACCCCCAACCATTGACGAACCAAGGAACCAACTTCGCGTTGTAACGCGTTCCTGAGCGCATCATCTGATTGCAGTGTCCGCGAATTTTGTTCGGCCAAGATCTCTTCAATGGCGTATTTCAAATCACTATCGAGAGTCTCAGGATCAACATCTCCCGATGGCACACCCACAAATTGAATCTGAGGTTCGGTCGCTAACCGCGCTTTTTTATCAAGCACCACTGTGAGGGTCATCAAACCACCATCAGCCAAAGCACGGCGCTCAGAGAGTGATCGATCGTTCAAAGGCACCAGACTTGAGCCTGACAACCCTAAACGCCCAGTCTGAACACGTGCAATACAGGTAGCGCCTCCTGCAGACAGATGCAATACATCACCGTTCACAACGCGCGCGGAACCCAATCCCATTTCAGTCGCCAATTCTGCATGGGCAGCCATGTGTCGCTCTTCGCCATGTACTGGAATGACACACGAGGGGCGCAATGCACGATACATCCAACGGAGTTCATCTCGACACGGATGCCCAGACACATGAATAGGCGCATCCTGCTCAGTTACGACATTTACTTTTTTCTGAGACAACAAATCATAAAGTCGATACAGCTTTTTCTCGTTCCCAGGAATCACCTTTGACGAAAACACCACCGTATCGTCCGGCTCCAATAACAGATCTTGATGCTCTCCTTTCGCCAACCGAGCCATAGCAGCTCTCGGCTCTCCTTGAGATCCTGTCGCCAAAATCAACTGCTCTGACTTCGGCAGATAATCCAAATCCTCAGTGGGCACCAAGTCTGGAAAGTTTTTCAAATAGCCGGTTGCCTTGGCTGTTTGTAAATAGTTAAACAAACTCCGCCCAAGCACTGTAATCCGTCGACCTGTTTCGTGGGCGATATCACCTAAACTCGACAAACGCGCTGTATTTGATGAAAAACACGTCACAGCGACGCGATTGGGCTGCTTGGCGATGACTTGCAATAAAGCTTTATGACACTCCGCTTCAGAACCAGACCACCCTTCAACAGTCGCGTTCGTCGAATCACCGATGACAAACTCAATCCCAGATTCGCCAAGAGCCAATAGCCGCCTGTCATCATAGTGCTCACCCTCAATCGGATGCGGATCAAGCTTCCAATCACCTGTGTGAAACACTGTTCGACCAGCCGCTTGAATCACTAAAGCATTGGGCTCAGGTATTGAGTGCGTCAATGTCACCCACTCCATCGTGAAGCATCCCAGTTCCAGGTTTGAACCAGGCAACACTTCATGCAAAGGAACTTGATCAAGTAGCCCAGCCTCGCCCAACTTGCGTCGCGCAACGGAGGCCGTAAATGGCGTGCAGTACACAGGAGCCTTCAGTTTGTTCCACAAGTAGTGAAGCGCTCCGACATGGTCTTCATGTGCGTGTGTAATCACGATACCAACGATTTGCTCACGGACCGAGCGTAGCGCAGATACGTCCGGGCAGATCACATCAATCCCCGGCGGCGTCGAATCGTCACCAAATGTGATTCCGACATCGACGAGTAGATATTGACCATCACAACAGTACACATTGAAGTTCATCCCAATCTCGCCAGATCCGCCGAGTGGAATGAAATACAACTGCCCATCAACAAATGGAACTTGAGAAAAATTTGCAACCGGTTTCAAATGCTGTATAAATATCCAGTTAAAGGTTGGAGGAACGCTTCATGGTAACGATCTTATTGCCGCAAACCAAACAATCCGCACCACTGCAAGCAGATCATGTTGAGCATGAATTAGTGGAGTCATTTGAGAGCATTGCAATTGTTGGCTGGGTGTCATGCGGACAACCGATCGATATGTTCACCCAAGAAGAAGTGATCGACGTCCCATCGAAGCTCGTTCGAAAGAATACCTATGCACTGCGTGTCCGGGGCGATTCGATGAAAGATGCCAACATCCTTGATGGCGACGTTGTTGTCATCGAGCAATCTCAAATGGCCGAAAACGGTGAAAAAGTCGTTGTACGAATTAACCAAAAAGAAGTCACACTCAAAACATTGAGACTTGATCAAGACGGCGTCAAATTAATTCCCGCCAATAGTTCAATGAGCCCGATCGTTCTCAATAATGCAGATGTCGAAGTGTTGGGTATTGTCCGCGGGGTCATTCGAGACCGTATTTAATCCGAGAGCATTTCGAGGTAATCAACAGTCACAGGTTTGCCATCCCCTCGATCCGCAAGGCTCTCGACGACGACAGTTGCCTGCGATAAGTCATGTTCTATCGTGTAGAACGATGGGCTTGCAAGACAGCGCAATCCAGCACCTCGGGCCGCTTTAACTCCCGCTGCTGCGTCCTCAATAGCAATCGCTTCACTTGGATCGATACCAAGTTTCTCTAATGCAACCTGATAAACCTTAGGATCCGGTTTTTTTTCAGGCACTGTAACCCCACCCACGATCGCCTGGAACTGCCCAAGTTTTAACGCCCCACCCACTGCTGCATCCAAAGCGTCGACATTTGCTTCAGTGGTTGTTGTGGCAATCGCTAAACGAATTGAGCGAGATAAACATTCATTGATCAATCGCTCAACCCCAGGTCGCAACGAAACTGAATGCGGTAATAATTCTGCATAACGGGATGTTTTTAACCGATGTAATGACGCGATATCGTCATCGCTGATACCTGAAATCGACTCGGTGTCCAGGTAGTGGCGGATTCGCTCCTTACCACCGGTGACTTTCAAAAGATCACGATATTGTTCTGGCGACCAGTACCAGCCGAGTCCCGCCTGCTCGAAAACCGTATTAAACGCTTCACGATGTACTTCTTCAGTCTCTGCAAGCGTGCCGTCGACGTCAAAAATGACTGCTTTTAACATACCTAAGCTGCGAGTTTTTCTAACGCTTCAAACAAATGATCAAAGCTATCAATCACTACATCTGCACCCAATAATTCAGGCGCTGTATTTGTGTAACCGCCTCGAACCAAGATGCATGGCATCCCCGCATTGCGAGCAGCTTTCACATCGGCGATCGAATCGCCAACTAACACCGCCTGCCTGTCACCGGTGCCAATCCGCTCAGCACAAAGGAGTAATGGCTCGGGATCAGGCTTCAAAGCACGACCTGGCATTGACCCAACATAATCAGTAAAAAACGACATGAGTTGCAGTTCGTTCAGAATCGTTTCAGCGACAGGTTCCGATTTATTTGTACAAACACCCATCGCAAACGCAGCGCCTTTCGCTGTAATGAGCGTTTCCCGTACAGCAAGCATCACCTTCGTCTTTACTGCTGGAGCACCCATATAGCGCTTTTTAAACGCGTCATAAAACGCATCCTGAATCTCAGGAGAACCACCTGTTGCTTCTAATGCCCGCTCACAGAGCTTAGGCATCCCATCACCGATAAAAGTTTGGGTCTCTTCGATCGAAATGCGACGAAGACCATGGCTCGACAACACTGTATTCACAGCTGCTTGAAGATCAGGAGCAGAATCAATCAGTGTTCCGTCCAAGTCAAAAACCAGTGAAAACCGGCTCGCTAGGTCACGATAATTGGTCATCACAAATCCTTTACAGAATCTCTGATCGCTTGGATATTTTGACGATAGGACTCAACAGAGCCGCCTTTGAATACAGCCGATCCAGCAACCAAAGCGGTTGCACCTGCGGCAACGACCGAAGGAGCAGTCTCGGGGGTAATACCACCATCGACTTCGATCTCCACATCTCTACCGTCCAGCATTTCGCGGATGCGAGCGATCTTATCGACCACTGTCGGGATAAATGATTGGCCACCAAATCCGGGATTCACACTCATCACAAGAACGAGATCGACGCGGTCCAACACATAACGCAAGCAATCTTCTGACGTGTGAGGATTGAGAGATACTCCTGCACGACAACCGAGTTCACGAATCTGTGACAACGTACGGTCTAAGTGATCGCAGACTTCAGCATGCACTGTGATGATGTCTGCACCTGCTTTTTGATAGGTTTCGAGTAGTCGGTCCGGATTACTCACCATTAAGTGCGCATCAAAAATTTTCTCACTCGCACCACGAACCGCCTGAATAATAGGGGGTCCAAAGGTAAGATTTGGGACGAAATGTCCATCCATCACATCCAAGTGAATCCAATCACATCCCGCCTGATCCACAGCCTGAATCTCTTCTGCAAGCTTTCCAAAATCTGAGGCGAGTACCGATGGGGCAATTTTGACATCAGCCATGTGTAATCCTTGTTTTCTTCGCGTTACAGCTTACCTGAAGCGTACATTTGAGCCATATCACTAAGTGCAATTGGTTTAATTCGCGAGGCATTACCAGCGCAACCAAATCGCTCAAACCGATCTGCAACCAAAGCTTCCATGGCATCCATTGCTGGAATCAGAAACTTTCTTGGATCAAATTCAGCACGTTTTTCAGTAGCAACACGACGGAAAGCGGCGGTCATCGCCAACCGACAGTCCGTGTCGATATTCACTTTACGCACGCCGCATTTGATTCCACGCTCAATCTCTTCAACAGGAACACCATAGGTTTGTGGTATTTCCCCACCAAACTCATTAAAGAGTTCTTGTAGCTCTTGAGGTACTGAACTCGATCCATGCATCACCAAATGCGTATTTGGAAGCTTTTTATTGATTGCTTCGACCACATGCATTGCAAGAATCTCACCGTCTGGCTTACGAGAGAATTTGTACGCGCCATGGCTTGTTCCCATCGCGATTGCGAGTGCATCAACACCTGTCTTATTCACAAAATCGACGGCTTGATCTGGATCGGTTAGCAATTCATCTTCAGACAACTTGCCTTCAAATCCGTGACCATCCTCTTTCTCACCCTCGCCTGTCTCAAGTGAACCAAGAACACCTAGCTCGCCCTCTACGGAAGCACCAACAGCGTGCGCCATCTCTGTTACGCGTTTTGTGATATCCACGTTGTATTCATAAGAAGCAGGTGTTTTCGCATCACCTTCTAACGAGCCATCCATCATGACCGAGGTGAAGCCATGTTGCATCGCGGTCAAACAAGTCGCTTCATTGTTACCATGATCTTGGTGCAAGACGATCGGGATATCTGGGTACATTTCTGCCAACGCGGTCACCATCGCTTTCAGCATGGGATCACCAGCATAAGTCCGCGCACCACGCGACGCCTGAAGGATAACCGGAGCGTCCAATTTGGCCGCAGCTTTCATTATCGCGATACCCTGCTCCATGTTATTGATGTTGAAAGCCGGAACACCATATCCGCGCTCTGCGGCGTGGTCGAGTAGTTGTCTTAATGAAATAAGTGCCATGCGTTTCTCTCCCTGATCATGAACGCTGTATGAGACGCTCAGCAGTCTCACAAATTGCTTCTTTTGTAATTCCAAAATGCTGATAGAGCTCAGGAGCTGGGCCCGACGCACCGAAATCATTCATACCAATAAAGACATCTTGAGTCCGCAAATAGCGATCCCAGCCAAATCCCGTGAGCGCTTCGACAGCGATACGAGGTGCTGAACCAAGCACTGATTGGCGGTATTGATCGGACTGTTGATCAAATAACTCCCAACACGGCATTGAAACAACAGCGACTTGCCGACCCTGAGACTCAAGCACTTCTGCAGCCTCCAGGGCAATCGCGATTTCAGAGCCAGTCGCCATCAACGTGAGATCACGGTTACCACGAACGTTCTTTAGGATATAGCCACCTTTTTGCGTGAGATTTTCATTGGTGCGCTCAGTTCGAACTGTTGGCAATCCTTGACGCGATAAGGCCATGACTGACGGTGTTTCGGTCGACTCCAATGCAACCTCCCAGGCTTCAGCAGTTTCCACCGCATCGCATGGACGGAACACATACATATTTGGCGTGGCACGCAACATCGCAAGATGCTCAATCGGCTGATGGGTTGGACCATCCTCCCCGAGACCAATCGAGTCGTGTGTTAGAACATAAATTACGCGTTGTTTCATCAATGCAGACAACCGCATCGAACCGCGCATATAGTCACTGAATACGAGGAATGTACCGCCGTAAGGAATCATGCCTCCATGCAGCGCCATCCCATTCATAACCGCACCCATAGCATGTTCACGAATTCCAAAATGCACATAGTTTCCGCGGTAGTTACCTGGAGTAATCGAACGCATAGTCGATGTTTTCGTCAGGTTTGATCCGGTCAAATCTGCCGAGCCACCAACCATGGCCGGAACTGCTCCGTTAATAACCTCCAAGGCCATTTGCGACGCTTGGCGGCTGGCTACTTTGGGCAATTCCGCTTTCAATTCTTTCTTATACCGGCGCATCCGAGTCGCGAGAGCTTTCGGTAACTCTCCAGACATCGCGCGCTCAAAACGTATCTTTTTCGCGCTTGAATCGAGACGTGACTGCCAGTTCTTGCGTGACGAATGACCTCGACTTGCTATCGCTTTCCAACGGGAACGAACGTCATCAGGAATTTCAAACGGAGGATGCGTCCAGCCTAATGCATCACGTGTGGCTTGAATCTCATCCACACCCAATGGTGCACCATGGGTTTTGTGGCTACCAGCAAGATTCGGCGCGCCAAACCCGATAGTTGTTTTACAAGCAATTAATGAAGGCTTTCGTGACTTCTTGGCAACTTCAATCGCAGCACTGACTGCATCAATATCATGACCATCAACCCGAGCCACCTGCCAACCAGATGCTTTAAAGCGAGCGAGTTGATTGGTTGAGGTCGCGATGTTTGTATCTCCATCAATCGAGATTTCGTTGTCATCCCAAAGAACAATCAAACGACCAAGCTTCAGGTGACCAGCCATATCGATTGCTTCATGGCTGATACCTTCCATTAAGCAGCCATCACCTGCGATCACATAGGTGTAGTGATCAACAAGTGCTCGACCAAACTGAGATGCCAACCGACGTTCAGCGAGAGCCATCCCAACCGCAGTCGTAATACCCTGACCAAGCGGCCCCGTTGTCGTCTCAATACCTGCCGCATGGCCATACTCCGGATGGCCAGCTGTTCTTGCACCAAGTTGTCTGAATTGTTTCAGCTGATCACTACCCATGTCTGAATAGCCAAGTAAGTGGTTCAGCGCATAGTGCAGCATTGAGCCATGACCCGCCGAGAGCACAAATCGATCACGATCCGGCCATTGAGGATCTGATGGATCGATATTCATGTGATCAGCGAATAATGCGACTGCTGCATCAGCCATACCCATTGGCATACCTGGATGTCCAGAATTTGCCGCTTGGACACCATCCATCGCTAAGAATCGGATCGCGTCAGCCATCCGTTGACGTTCAGTACGTTGCATAAAAATCTCCTTAACCGCGAAGACGGCGTGACTCAGAAGCGAGCTTCCAAATCATCGGGGTCAAAATCAGTTGAAGCGCGAGAGCCATTTTTCCACCCGGAATCACGATCGAATTTGGTCGCGACATGAAGCTGTCATGAATCATCGATAAGAGGTAAGGAAAATCGATTCCACGAGGGTTTGCGAATCGGATCACAACCATCGACTCGTCTGCAGTTGGAATCCATCGCGCAATGAATGGATTCGATGTATCTACGATTGGGACACGCTGGAAATTGATATCAGTGATCGCAAACTGAGGACAGATGTAATGCACATAATCATGCATCCGCCGCAAAATCGTATCCGTCACCGCCTCGGTTGAATATCCACGTTTCGCCTTATCTCGATGAAGCTTCTGAATCCACTCGAGGTTAATGACAGGGACGACGCCTACTTTCAGATCTGCGTATTGAGCAATATTGACTTTATCTGTCTCCACCGCGCCGTGCAGTCCCTCATAAAACAAGAGGTCAGTATCATCTTCAAACGGACGCCAATCAGTGAACGTACCAGGAGGACATCCCCACTGCTCGGCTTCCTCGTCGTCATGAACGTAGGTGCGAGTGCGTCCATTACCGGTTTCTCCGTATGTTTTGAACACATCCTCAAGCAGAGCAAATTCATTGGCTTCTTCACCGAAGTGCGAGAAGTGATTTGCTGGATTTCCTTGAGCTTCCGCCATACGTTTTTTCATTTCTGCGCGATCAAACCGATGAAATGCGTCACCCTCAATGAATGCAGCCTTAACCTTTTCGCGGAAGAAGATCTGTGCAAACGTATCGCGTACTGTCGACGTACCCGCCCCTGATGAACCTGTAATCGAAATAATCGGATGTTTTTGTGACATTCCATGTCCTCCGTTTATGAGCGGAATAAGTTACGGTGGCTAAATAGAGGGGATTGATCCAAGCCTTGGCGGGTCTCCGCCTCATAGCTCCCCACCCACCGGACTTCAGTTTTAGAGCCAAACACTAATGCTGTGCGCTCATGAATCTCTGTTGGTGACTTTTCAAGAATCCGGGTTGTGCCGTCGGTCGCTGCACCACCGGCTTGCTCAACTAGAAATGCGACAGGATTTGCTTCATAAATTAGACGAAGACGACCATTCTCATATTTTGGACGACGGTCGCCTGGATACAGAAATACGCCACCGCGGTTAAAAATACGTCCAGCGTCAGCAACCAGTGACCCGATCCAACGCATATTAAAATTACGCTCACGAGGTCCTTCATCACCGAGTAGCAGATCACTGATGTATCTCTGAACTGGAGTAAACCACTGGCGCGCGTTCGACGCGTTGATCGCATATTCGGAAGTATCTTCCGGAATCTCGATTCCCTCTTCTATCAGAAGGAAAACACCTGATACTGGATCCATACGGTAGAGGTCTGTCCCATTACCAGTTGTCAAATAAAGGGTGGTTTGCGGCCCATAGACAAAAAATGCAGCGGCTAATTGTTGATCACCAGTTTGCATCGCCGACTGCTGCAGATCACCACCTGGATTTGGAAGAACCGAAATAATGGTGCCAATCGATACATTGACATCGATGTTTGAAGAGCCATCAAGCGGGTCAATCGCAACAATGAGCGGAGCAGATTCGTCAATAATCACCGCGCTGTCTTGTTCTTCACTGCAATATGCAGCGACCACACCAGACACTTTTGCGGCTTCCAGGAATTCATCATCCGCCATGACATCAAGTGCTTTCTGAGCATCACCGTCAGCGTTTTGATCGCCAATCGTATTACCAAGTTCGCCACCGGCTGAAATGATTCGACTAACATCGTGAGCCTTAGCTGCAAGCGCTGTAAACAGCTCAACTAAAGCGTCTTGTTGTGGCTGACCAGTTTTCAACGACTGCAGCCGAGCATCCAAAGCGACCATATCTAATATTCCATTTAGTTATATATTTATTCCCTTATTAAAACCAGTTGTACTGCGTTCAATTACCTAGTACAAACAATAAAAACTGAATTTAATTTTTAGGAAATCTAAATAATGAGAATCAAGAATGTCACTCTAGTACAACTGAGGACGTTTTTGTCACTTGTGCGCAACGAAAGTTTTACAAAAGCAGGCCAAGATTTGGCTGTTTCGCCCGCAACAGTGACATCTCAGATCAAACAACTCGAAGAGGCGCTGGATACACAACTCGTTTTTCGTACGACGCGATCAGTCCGATTAACAGATGCCGGCGCTGTACTGGCTCGCCAGGCGACTAAGATCTTACACCTCATCGAAGCAATCCCCGAGCGCTTAGGTGCTGTTGAAAATCTCGAGCGCGGTGAGGTTTCGGTCGGCATCATCGGAACAGCGGGATATGTGATGCCAAAGATTTTGGCAGCCTATCAAGATGAACATCCAGGCATTCATCTCGATCTGATGATGGGTAACCGCAACACCATCTGGGATGCAATTCTAGAAGGCAAAATTGATATCGGAATCATGGGAACACCGCCAGAAGATACCAATATCGAAAGCGAAGTGATTGGCGAACACAACCTTGTTTTTGTGGCACACCCCAATCACCCGCTCGCAAAACTAGAGCACGAGATCACACCGAAAGAGCTGATCAAACATCAACTCATTGCTCGAGAAGTTGGTTCAGGTACGCGGCTTGCGATGGCCGCGTATTTCGGTGCCTTATTCCACCAGACCACCCGAACACCTGTGGTGCTCGATACCAACGAGGGAATCAAACAAGCTGTGTTAGCTGGAATGGGGGTATCCATGCTCTCTGACGCGACCTGCCAGCTCGAGCTCGAACAAGGCTTACTCAAAAGACTCTCTGTTGAAGGCACACCGATACGTCGGCAATGGTACGCAATACGGGTGGCAAAAATGGAGCGGAATCCAGCAGAAATCAGTCTGCTTAAATTTTTAATCGATCAGGGCCGCTGAACTAAGCCTGCTCTCGATACTGATGATGGACCAGGGTTTCTAAGCTCACGTGATCAAGAATCTTTTCATGCGTCGATTCGAGTACGACAGGAGCAATGACACCAGCGCGCACAGCCTCAACCCAACGAAGAGCACATACACACCACCGATCACCAGGCTTTAATCCCGGAAACTGAAATTCAGGCCGAGCCGTAATTAAGTCATTTCCCTGCTGATATGAAAATTCAAGAAACTGAGACGTCATCACAGCACATACGACGTGGCTGCCACGATCAGAAGCATCTGTCTGGCAACACCCATTACGAAAATACCCAGTGAGTGGATCCATTGAGCAAGGCTTCAAAGGCTCGCCCAAAACGTTGAGTTGTGTTTTTTGTGTCATGACCAGTTAGTTGGGGTCATTCAGTCAAAAAAAAGCCCTGGAAGATTCCAGGGCTTTTCTCGTCCAAAGCGACTAATTAATTTGGGACAGTAATTGATCCAAACTTGATTTGGCGTCGCCATAGAACATCCGCGTATTTTCTTTATAGAAAAGCGGATTCTCGATCCCTGAATAACCTGTACCCTGACCACGCTTGGACACAAATACCTGTTTCGCGTTCCAAACCTCAAGAACTGGCATACCAGCAATTGGAGAGTTTGGATCTTCTTGTGCAGCTGGGTTCACAATATCGTTTGAGCCGATAACGATGACGACATCGGTTGATGCAAAATCATCATTAATCTCATCCATTTCAAGGACGATATCGTAAGGAACTTTCGCCTCAGCAAGTAACACGTTCATATGGCCCGGCAAGCGACCTGCGACAGGGTGAATTGCAAATCGAACTTCTTTTCCTTTGGCACGCAAGCGACGCGTTAACTCACTCACAGACTGCTGCGCTTGAGCAACCGCCATACCGTATCCAGGAACGATAATGACGCTATCCGCATCGTCCAACGCACTCGCAACACCGTCTACATCGATAGCGACCTGTTCGCCCTCAATCTCCATAGCTGGGCCGGTTGCATCACCAAACCCACCCAGGATGACCGATAGGAACTGACGATTCATCGCCTTACACATGATGTACGACAGAATTGCACCTGATGAACCAACGAGTGCACCGGTCACGATCAACAGATCGTTTCCAAGCAAGAAACCAGTCGCGGCAGCCGCCCAACCTGAATAGGAGTTGAGCATGGAGACGACGACAGGCATGTCAGCACCCCCAATCGCCATCACAAGGTGGATACCCAACAGCAATGCCAATGCAGTCATCGCATACAAGGTCCAAGAGCCCGCGTGATTCATGTACATGATCAACAGCACAAAAGATGCACCGACCATGATCAGATTCAATAGGTGACGACCAGGAAGAATAAGCGCCTTACCACCAATTTTTCCTGCCAGTTTTCCATAGGCGATAATTGATCCAGTAAATGTCACTGCACCAATGAACACGCCCAAGAAGATCTCCACCTCATGGATAATACGCTCAGCATCGGATGCGAAATTGTGCACCGAAAGGTCAGAGTTGATACCGATAAATACGGCCGCCAAACCCACGAATGAGTGCAACGCTGCAACCAACTGAGGCATACCCGTCATCTCGACCCGCGTCGCAACGATGACACCAATCACAGCGCCGATAACAATCGCACCGATTAACATCGAGCTCAGCGCGACACCCGATCCAGCAATGGTTGCAACTACTGCGATTGCCATACCAATGATGCCAAACCAAACGGCACGCTTGGCTTTTTCCTGATTCGACAAACCACCTAGCGCAAGAATAAAAAGAACTGTTGCCGAAATATAAGCGGCTGTTTGAAGTCCTATTGTCATTTCATACCCCTCCGCTTATGACTTTTTAAACATCTGGAGCATACGGCGTGTCACCATAAAACCCCCGACAATGTTAATGGTCGCAATCAGCACAGATATACCCGCCAGAATCGACACAATTGGGATAGTCGAATCGACTTGGAGTAACGCACCAACAATGATGATTCCAGAAATGGCATTGGTCACGGCCATCAGCGGTGTGTGCAATGAGTGAGCAACACCCCAAATCACCTGGAAACCGACGAATACCGCAAGCACAAACACAATAAAATGCTGCATAAATTCTGTCGGTGCATACAAACCGATTAGGGCCATCAAGGCTGCGCCAACGATCAACAATTGAGTTTGTTGACGACCTGCTTTCGCCATCGATGCTGCTTCTTCAGCCGCTTTTTCTTCAGGCGTCTTTTCAGGCTGCTTTGGCGCCGCCTTCGACGCAATAGCCTGCACCTTCAGCGGAGGAGGTGGGAATGTAATTTCCCCCTCAAAAGTCACAGTCGATGAACGAATCACATCATCTTCCATGTTATGGACAACCTGACCATCTTTCTCGGGCGTCAGATCTGTCATCATGTGACGGATGTTTGTCGCGTAGAGGGTCGAGGCTTGTGCGGCCATCCGACTTGGGAAGTCCGTATAGCCAATAATCGTCACACCATTGTCTGTAACGACCTTTTCATCAGCCACTGTGAGCTTACAGTTACCACCTTTCTCAGCTGCCAGATCGACAATCACTGAACCAGGCTTCATTGCAGCAACCATTTCCTTGGTCCACAGTTCTGGAGCTTCACGGTTCGGAATAAGAGCCGTCGTAATCACAATATCGATCTCTGGCGCTTGCTCCATAAACAAGGCCAACTGCTTCTCACGAAACTCTGGGCTCGAGGGCGCAGCGTAACCACCAGTTGCAGCTCCGTCTTGGCTATCCTCGAAATCCAAGAACAGAAATTCCGCACCCATCGACTCGATTTGCTCAGCCACCTCAGGACGCACGTCAAATGCACGAACAATCGCCCCAAGAGATTGTGCAGTTCCGATCGCAGCGAGACCGGCAACACCGGCACCAACAACAAGGACTTTCGCTGGTGGTACTTTACCTGCTGCTGTGACTTGGCCTGTAAAGAAGCGACCGAAATTATTACCTGCTTCAATGACCGCTCGATAACCTGCGATATTTGCCATCGAGGACAACGCATCCATTTTCTGCGCTCTCGAGATTCGCGGAACCATTTCCATCGCGATGACATTCGCTTCACGCGTTTTGGCAAGCTCTAAAAGTGCTTCATTCCCAGCTGGATTAAAGAATCCGATCAGGGTTTGACCTTTCTTTAAGCGCTTCACTTCATCTTCGACTGGAGGCCGCACCTTGGCGACAACATCCACTGCATCAAACAACGCATCGGCTGAATCAACAACCGTCACACCTGCTGCTTGATAATCTGCATCCGAAAAGCGAGCAAGCTGACCTGCTCCACTTTCGATAAAACACTCATACCCGAGTTTCTGTAACTGCGTCGCAGAATCTGGCGTCATGGCGACGCGCGCTTCTCCCGGCATTACTTCTTTTGGGGATCCGATTCGCATCGACTGACTCCCTGTTATTTTCATCCATTAAAGAATTTACGGTTATATCATTAGAACTAGACGTTATAAAAGTTCTTTGTGTCCCAATCGATCAAGCATCGCACATCTCAAGCCAACGCAAAAGTCGCTTCAAGTCGATCGGCAGGCAAAATATTCACGAAGGGATAATGGCGGAGACGGAGGGATTCGAACCCTCGATAGGGCTACAAACCCTATACT
>CAJXTO010000017.1 GCA_913061245.1 uncultured Oceanospirillales bacterium | reverse complement strand
ACAGTACTACAAAGTGGTCTACCAATAAGATCAAGAACAACCACATGATGTAGCGGATCGAATACCAAAATAGTGCCATCGCATCTTTTGAGTCTTTGGAATCGGCATGCTTTTTCAAAAGCATCAAGAACCGAGCATTGATTGCTGTAATACCAATTAAATACAACACACCACTCATCCCACTCAAGTATGGCAAGACTGTCACCAACACCATCAAGATGGTGTACAACAGCATCTGAAGTCGTGTGTATTCCTCGCCATGAGTGACAGGCAACATGGGGATTTCTGCTTTTGCGTATTCGTCTTTCTTAGCAATGCACAACGCCCAGAAGTGCGGCGGAGTCCATGCGAAAATGATCGCAACCAAAAGCAATGCATGCGCATCGACAGAGCCAGTCACAGCAACCCAACCCAAAAGCGGAGGCGCTGCTCCCGCAATACCGCCGATCACAATATTCTGTGGCGTTGCGCGCTTTAAATACAGGGTATAAATCACGGCATACCCAATAATCGAAGCAAATGTCAGCCAGGCGGTTAGAGGATTCGCAACAATCGCAAGAATTGATAATCCAGATGCACCTAAAAGAAACGCAAACATCAACGCATAAGCAGGCGACACCTTTCCATCTGATACAGGGCGATGCTTGGTTCGATTCATGACGGCATCAATACGACGATCGACAACATGATTGATGGCGGCAGCAGCCGATGCTGCCAAAGCGATCCCAAGGTTGGCGAGAATAAATAGCTCAACACTCGGCAACACAGGCCGTGCCAACAACATGCCGACCATCGATGTCAGCACCATCACGGCAACAACGCGAGGCTTGGTGAGCGTGAGATAATCACGCCACGAAGGTGCGTTTGATCGTGCGTTAAGCGTGTTTGACAGAGCCATAACTGGCCTCCTCTCGTTCGACAGCCGTGGCATACGCAATGGACCAGGCGGATAACAACAATAAAACTCCAAGCAGGTGATGAATGAAGGCCAGACTATCTGGCACTGCGTACACCACGTTGGCATAACCAAAAAGAATTTGTAAAACAATGAGCCCAACGAAATGCATGGCCTTACGACTCGTTAAAATCCCGTTTTTGATTAGAGACCACAACAGAACGAACCAATACGCGGTTACCACGAAAGCGCCTGCACGATGCACCATTTGGATCGCCGCGCGCGCGCCATGTTCAAGTTGACCACCCTCGTAATTCGGACCGATTTCAGGGAAGAAGTGGAATCCACTTTGGAAGTCATATTGAACTTCAGCGCCTGGTGCACATGAGAGGATTCCTGGGCACGCCCATCCAGCATAGTTCGTACTGACCCAACCACCCAAGAGAATTTGGGCAAACAAAACAAAGACACCGATCAACACGGGAAGACGCATCCGCATCATAGTGGAATCGCCATCAGCTAACCGTTTGAGGCGATGCCTCAAATACATCAGTGTGGAAACAATAATGAGACCACCCATCAAGTGGAGTGTCACGATGTTGGGAAGCAATTTTAAAGTCACCGTAAACGCACCAAACGCACCTTGAACAATGACAAGCCCAAGAAGAGCAAGCGATAAGAGATATGGATAGTTGGGTGTTTTTTCTTTCTCACGATATCCGATATAGGCAAGTGCCATAATCAACAAACCGAGACCAGCTGCGATATATCGATGGATCATTTCGATCCACCCTTTATGCGCAGCAACGTGAATCTCTGGATAGCGCTCTTGCAGGTATGCCAGAGTCTCTGTGTCTGTCGTCATCACCATCTTGCCAAAACAACCAGGCCAATCAGGGCAACCCAAACCGGAATCAGTGATGCGTGTAAATCCGCCCATCAATACCACCTCAACCGCGAGGAAGAGTGCAATGGTTGCAAGCTTTAATGGAAGGTTATTAGCCACTATCCCACCTTTGATAATTTCAGCAGTTTCTTGAGGTCTTGCAGGATCAGAGTCGGGTTGACCTCTGGATCAAATCGCAACACAACATTTCCGAGAGGATCAATGACCCATATTGAGGCTTGGTCAACATTCAAACTCGATGCATCAAGCTCTGAAACACTCACGCGGTCACGTTCGCGACCAAGTGCCGTATGAAAATTCGAAAGCCCCTGACTGAATGTTTGGCATGGATCACAATCAGGTCGAGAGGCCAACACAACCTGCCAGGTTGCAGGTTCGCCAGGCTGCGGCAAACCAACATCACTGTATTGCGTGCCTGATTTCACAAGTTCGCCGTGGTGTGTCCGGCCTTCAGGAACACCGATACCACCAAAATACATCACAAATGCAGCCAACATCGGAATCACGGCGATTCCCCAAATGAGCCAAAATGTGGTGCGATTACCCATGCGTTAATCCTCGCCGATAGACATAAGCTGCAAGACCAGCTAGCACGATCGATAATAAAAACCACTGAACGGCATAGCCATAGTGCGTCGCAGGTCCAAGTCGTGGCGTTGGTCCAACAGCATCACTCACCAACAACCCTTTTGCTAAAAACATCCCGGATAAAGCGGCAGATGGCTCGATCCCCTTTAAGGATTGGACTCGAACCGATCCATCGAACTGCTCTTCAAATGCATCTGACATGTAGTAACTATCCGTCACCGGCACCCACAGCGCGTCTAATTCAAATTCCTCTGGTATCTCTACCTTGGGTAGCTCGTTGCGGCGCTCTGTAGCTGGAACCCAGCCCAAGTTAGCAAATAGACGAAGACCACCCTGAATAGTCGCCACTTCAGCAAACACCTCATACCCAGCAACACGTTCTTGGATCCGATTATCAAGATAAATAAAACGCGGACTGTCTAAACGAACTGGTAATCGGACCTGATAGGTTCCACGATCCAGCGATGCTGTCATTAACTCTGATGGTTTCGTCAACGTCGATTCACCAACAGTTAAGCGCTCAATCAAACGCTCTTTCTCATGCGCTCGATCCAACTGCCAGAACCCAGCTTTCATGCACAAACCGATGACTGGAAGCACCACAATTACAAACCACCATTTCTTTGTGAGCCGCATTGTGGTTTCCTGCACGTTAAATTCGTTGTGAGACCGACCATGTTTAAAATTCTTATCGTGATCTTGTTCTTTGCCGTCGTTGGCGTGCTGTTCTCAGGTCTTTATTTCCTTATGAAAGACCCATCTGATAAAAAACGCGTCGTTAACGCATTAGCTTGGCGAGTGGGGCTCGCCGCGGCTCTCATCGCCCTGGTTGGATTTGGCATCGCAACAGGGCTACTCGAGCCGCACGGGATCGGTGGTTAAAGGATATAGACGAAGATAAAAAGTCCAACCCAAACCACGTCAACAAAGTGCCAGTACCACGCCACTGCCTCGAATGCGAAGTGCTTCTCAGGGGAGAAAGCGCCATCGAAGCAACGCAGTAACATAACAAATAACATTGTTGTTCCGAGCATTACGTGGAAGCCGTGGAATCCAGTCAACATGAAGAATGTTGCACCATAGATACCAGCCTGAAGCGTAAGTCCCAGTTCGGTATACGCTTCATGGTATTCAACTGCCTGGAAATACAGGAACACCGCGGCCAACAGAATAGTCGCGGCTAGCCACGCTTCCAATGCACGACGCTTATTCTCTTTCAATGCGTGATGAGCAAATGTGACTGTAACGCTCGATGAAATCAGGAGAATTGTATTCACCAATGGCAAGTGCCACGGATCAATAATATTCTGAGCGCCCGGGAACTGCTTCATATCTGGAGTCTGCAGTAGTGGCCATGTTGCAGTGAAACCTTCCCACAACATGTTCGCGACGCCTTTCTCGCCTTCACCACCAAGCCATGGCACTGAGAATGTGCGAACGTAGAACAACGCGCCAAAGAATGCAGCGAAAAACATGACCTCAGAAAAAATGAACCACAGCATCCCCTGACGATATGAGCCGTCTAATTGGTCGCTGTGTAAACCCTCAGCCTCTTCTCGAATTTGGTCTTTAAACCATCCGAAAATGACATAAAAAATGACCAAAAACCCTGCTCCGAGAACCCAAGGTCCGATTGAATCACGATCCGCTGACATTGATGTCAATGTCATTGCCGCACCGTAAGCGAGGAGCCCAAGCGCAATCGAGGCCAGAATTGGCCATTTACTCTGTTCTGGAACGTAGTAGGTAGAACCACTCATAAAGATGCCCGTCCTTTGTCATTATTGTGTGAACTTTGAGTCACTTTTTGGTTATCTGTCAGGTCATACAAAGCGTATGACAGAGTTATTGTTGAGATATGTTTTGGGAGCTCTGGATCGACCACAAACACCAGTGGCATTTCTGTATCTGCTCCTGCCTCCAACGGCTGCCGGTCAAAGCAAAAACAATTCACTTTATGCAGGTACGGAGCCGCCTCAGAAGGTGTTACCGAAGGAACTGCCTGAGCGACCATCCATTCTGGAGTCGGATTCTTCGCATAAAATGCGGTGACTTTATCTTCCCCAGGAAATACTCGCATGGTCCGCTCATTCGGCCGGAATTCCCAAGGCATATCTGCGGGGTTCACCGTCACAAACTGAACCTTTACAGTTCGAGAGCGGTCAATCGATGAAATTGCAGCTGGGCCTTCATTGAAGTTTTTACCGTTCAGCCCCGTGATGTCGCAAAACACTTCATACAGGGGAACCAGGGCAAATCCGAAGCCAAACATTAGTACGGCGGCTGTTGCCAGCCGCACGACTAAACGTTTGGTTTTCACCTGCTCTTGCATTGATTAGTCAACCTTTGGAGGAGTTGAGAATGTGTGATACGGCGCTGGTGATGGAACAGTCCACTCAAGGCCATGCGCACCTTCCCACACCTGTGCAGTCGCCTTCTCACCCACTCGCACGTTCTGAATGATGTTGTAAATGAACACCAACTGTGAGAAGCCAAAGATGAAGGCACCGACAGACGCCATACTGTTGAAATCTGCAAACTGCAATGCGTAGTCAGGGATACGACGTGGCATGCCAGCGAGACCAACAAAGTGCATTGGGAAGAACGTGATGTTCACTCCAACAAATGACAACCAGAAGTGGAGTTTACCCATCGTCTCGTTCAGTTGATGGCCGGTCCACTTAGGCAACCAATAATACGCGGCCGCCATGATCGAGAAGATCGCACCAGGCACCAACACATAGTGGAAATGCGCAACAACGAAATACGTGTCGTGATACTGGAAGTCAGCAGGCGCGATTGCAAGCATCAGCCCAGAGAATCCGCCAATTGTGAAGAGCACCACAAATGCCAATGCAAATAACATCGGCGTTTCAAATGTCATCGAACCGCGGAACATCGTTGCAACCCAGTTGAACACTTTCACACCAGTCGGAACTGCGATCAGCATGGTCGCAAACATGAAGAAGACTTCACCGACGAGTGGCATACCCACCGTAAACATGTGGTGAGCCCATACCACAAATGACAACAGAGCAATCGATGCAACCGCATACACCATCGATGAGTACCCGAACAGACGCTTACGCGCAAACGTTGGGATGATCTCACTGATAATACCGAATGCTGGCAAAATCATGATGTACACCTCAGGGTGTCCAAAGAACCAGAACACATGCTGGAACAAGACCGGATCACCGCCACCGGCTGCGTTGAAGAACGATGTGCCAAAATGAATGTCCATCAACATCATTGTCACTACACCCGCCAATACTGGCATGACAGCGATCAACAAAAACGCTGTGATCAACCATGTCCAAGTAAACATTGGCATCTTCATGAGCGTCATACCTGGCGCACGCATATTCAAAATAGTCGCGATGATATTAATTGCACCCATAATCGATGACGCACCCATGATGTGCACGCCGAAGATAAAGAATGTGACTGATTCGGGAGCATAAGTCGTCGATAACGGTGCGTAGAAGGTCCATCCGAAGTTCGGTGCACCGCCTGGCATGAACAGTGACGACAACAAAATCAAGAATGCGAACGGAAGAATCCAGAAACTCCAGTTATTCATCCGCGGAAGTGCCATGTCTGGCGCGCCGATTTGCATCGGAATCATCCAGTTCGCCAAGCCAACGAAGGCAGGCATCACAGCACCGAAGACCATGATCAAACCATGCATGGTTGTCATTTGGTTGAAGAAGTTTGGCTCAACCAACTGAAGGCCAGGCTGAAACAATTCTGCACGAATGATCAGCGCCATAATGCCGCCAATCATGAACATGCACAGACTGAAAATTAGATACATCGAACCGATATCTTTATGGTTCGTTGTAAATAACCACCGACCCAGCCCTTTCGCAGGACCGTGGTGGTGTGGATCGTCGTCTTTTACGTGCGGTAGATCAACATCAACTGTAGCCATAATGATTCCCTCTTATTTCTGGATCGCGCTTGGCTGGACCATATCGCCCACTGAATTTCCAAGTGCGTTCCGCTGATAAGTAACGACAGCTGCGATATCAACCGCCGAAAGTTGTTCTTTAAATGCTTGCATTGCAGTGCCGGCTTTACCGTTCACTACGATATCGATGTGACCATCGATTGAACCCGTCGCAATTGAGCTTCCTGTGATCGCAGGGAATGCTCCAGGAACTCCTTGCCCGTTCAACTGATGGCATCCTGCACAAGCGGCTTGATATACGCCCTCGCCTTTCGCGAGTAGCTCATCCATTGAAAACTGCTTTGATGCTTCGCCAGCCATCGCAAGCTTCATTGCCTTCTGATCGGCAACCCACTTGGCATAATCTTCTTCAGATTTGACTTCCACGACGACAGGCATGAATCCATGGTCTTTTCCGCATAGCTCTGTGCACTGACCTCGGTAGACCCCAGGCTCTTCAACCTTGACCCATGACTCGTTGATGAATCCTGGAATCGCATCTTTCTTCACTGCAAAGTGAGGAACCCACCATGAATGGATCACATCGTTTGCGGTGATCAAGAAACGCACTTTCTTATTCGCTGGAATAACAAGTGGGTTATCAACTTCAAGAAGGTAGTTTGCGTTTTTCGCCTGCGCATTCATGATTTCTTCGCGAGGCGTCGAGAGGTTTGAGAAGAAATCGATATCCTCGTCGAGGTACTGATAACGCCACTTCCACTGATACCCAGTGATTTGAATATCAACGTCCGCTTCAGAGGTATCGTACATATCCATGAGTGTCGCGGTCGCTGGCACTGCCATACCGATCAAGATCACAAATGGGATCACTGTCCAAAGTACTTCAACGGTTGTGTTTTCGTGCCAATGCTCAGCAACAGCACCTTTCGACTTTCGGAACTTGAAGATCGAATAAAACATCACGCCAAAAACGGCGATACCGATTGCCACGCAGATCCAAAAGATCAGCATGTGTAGATCGAACACTTCGCGTGAGATTGCTGTCACGCCCTCGTTCATGTTGACTTGCCAATCTGCCCACGCAGGCATAGCCAACAGCGATAGAGCCAAAGTAATCGCTTTGGTCATTCGCATACCTCCCATTTATGTTTATATATTCGGCGGTTAACGAAAAATTTAGTTATTTAGATATATTTATTGTTGGACAAAACTTTAAACGGGATTAGCAGAGTCCCGCAAGGGTTTGGTGCAAAAAAATTAGACAACGACTACACAAAACTCATCACAACTTGTACGAGCACATACACTGTCAATAAAAAGCCGAGTGTTAGGGTGATTCCAGCCACAACAAATACGGAGAAACGCCCTTGCTGAAAGTCTCTCTCACGGTTCTCTTCCGACTGCACACCTAAAAAAGCAGCAAATACGCTAGCGAACGCCCTTAACCAATCTTTCATCCAGCACCTGATCGTCGTTTTATCGTTAATTATCAGCGATCAATCGTTTGCCAAAAACCAATGCATCATCACGGGAGTAGCTAATTTGCTCATAGTAGCGCTGAGCATCATGATTATCAGATCGCACGAGCAAATTTAACTTAGGACAACCCATCTGCTCAAGCACGCTCTCTGTATAGGCCAATAAAGCTTTGCCGAATCCCTTGCTTTGAAATTCAGGATCAACAGCAAAATAATAAAGACTCCCTCGATGCCCATCATATCCAATCATGGCTGAGGCCATCACTCTCTGATCAACCTCTCCAACAACAAAAAGCTCTGGCTGGAATTTACATTTTCTAGCGATGTCTTTAACCGGATCGTTCCATGGTCTTAACAGATTTGTGGAGCGCCATAAGTCAATCACAGCTTTCTGATCCGACAATTCAAACGGACGAATTCTCATCAATTAGTCGCCAACTCTTTACGGATTGCGATTTTTAATAATCCTGCAAAAAGAACTGCAGCCACCAATGAAAGCGTTATCGTCACATAGAAGACTTGGGCTTCCAGTAGTTGGAACAGCATTAAAACAGATGCAGGTCCAACGGCACTTCCGAACGCTTTTGGCATTGCAAGCCAACCTTTCGCCCGACCGAAAACGGCGGCTCTGAAGTAGAGATTTGGAACATAACCAAAAGTTACCGTGATAATACCGTTAGCCATCCCAAAAATAGCCATGCCGATCGCCACTAAAGTGATCGAATCTGACAGAATGAAGACTTGGGACAAGGCGACAAAACACATCGCGACCAAACAGTTCACGCGTGCATCAAAGTGACCGGCGTAACGCATCTCGAACACCCGACCCAATACCTGAAATGGACCATAGATCGCAGCCAATAAAACGGCATAAGTACCAAAATCTTGGTAGGTAAACCATGTAATGAATAAGAGGGTGAGACCCGCGAAATTGAGATAATCAACCGCACCACTGCCGGCTAGGAGTAGCATCGCTTTTTTCTCATCTGCTGTGAGTAGCGACCAGCGAAACGGCTCCATGACCGTGACTTTTTGTGGCCGATCGGCGGTTTTCATCTGCAGAATGAAACCACCCATAAGAACCAATAAAGCACCACCAAGATAGGTGGTTTGTTCAAGTCCAATGAGAGGTAAGAGCGCTCCTAGAGCGATCCATACCAATGAGCTCGCGATACCCCCATAAAACGTAATAATAGAGATTTTTCGGCGCGCAGTACGCTCATCAAATTGAACGGGGACCGCGAACGCGACCGTATAGGTACCCAGTGCGTGACCGATGGTGATGATAGCGATACAAAACCACACCCACTCAATGGCTGGAATAAGTGTGAGCGACGCATAGCCCACACCACCAATGACAAGGCCCGCGCGCAAAACCGTCAGGGCACTCAACTGGTCAACAAGTCGTCCGACAAAGGGCGCAAGTAGCGCCTCAATAAAGAGCGCAATAGATAAGGCAGTAATAATGGCCGAATCAGAGACTCCGACTCTCAGAGCGAGGTCATCTTTGATCGAGGCGAATGAATAAAATAACAGTCCGTACGCGAGGATTTGTGAAATACCGAGGCGATGAACCGGGGCTTTTAATGCATCCACTGTTTAACTAAGGGTACAGACGAATCGAGTCAATTGACTCTCAAGCAGCGGCAAAATGTCACTCGGTTTCATGACATCTTCGTCGTGAATTGACCAATAGGTCACTTTGTCTTGATAGTCTGAAAAGCGCGCCTCAATCGGGCCGCGGTGCTCTTCTTCCTTCAAAGCGATCACGAGATCTGCCTCTTGAAAGAGCTCGACGGTTGCAGCCATCGGCGGACGATCGGGAACGGTCCACCCTCTGGCATGCGCAAATGTCCGCGTGTATTCAGAAATGTTGCCCTGATTGTCGTTTTCCATCAGAAGACCCGCACTGGTGGCAAACCAGGGTATTTGCCGCAACTCGGCTTCATTATTAAACCAGAGCTCGGCAAAACGACTTCTGAAGTAATTACCGCTACATAGAAATAGGACGTTGTTTTTATTCGTCGTCATCGGTTTTCTTACGACGGAGCATCACGACGATCCCAACGATAATCACAAGGCCAATGATAATGGCAATCATTGGAGGACCAGACTCTTCGTCAGTAGCTTTTGTTACTTCCGATTTGACCGGCGTCTCAGCAGAGGCATCTGTCCCGAAATTCTCAGTCACACTCGCCTTACCAACGGCAATCGCCTCGTTCATGATCTCAGTTGCTTTCGCAATATCACCACCACCGCATGCGGCCATACCCTGATCCATGAGCTCAACGATTTGTTGCTTACCCTCATCAGTGGAACGGTTCATTTCAAGACGTGCACGTGCGCGTAACCCAAGAATGGATACATCACTACATGCATCGATCAAGGCTTTAAACGTCTCGTCTGCATTTGTGTTTACTGAATTTCCTGCACCCTGCTGGAAGTTTGTTGTGGCGAGAGAGGTCGTGGAAACGAGACTCGCAAACAAAACGGTCAAAAGGAATTTCATTATGGACGCTCCTAAACTAATCCAATCAAAATGCGACGCAGGCGTGCTGATGTTTTATCGATGGCGATTACCATCAACAGAACCAAAATCGCCATATACGCCACGTTTTCAAAATCTGTTCCGGTCTGCATTGCTCCCAGGAACTGCAAACCTATGCCCCCTGCACCCATAGCACCGATAATGACTGCACCGCGAACGTTGGACTCAAAGTAATAGAGCGTTTGAGAAATGAAGATCGGCATAATTTGAGGCAGGATTCCGAAGCGATGCTGAAGCGTTTTCTTCGCACCAGTCGAGCGAATACCCTCTTGCTGTTTTGAGTCAGCATTCTCGATGGCTTCGGACATCAGCTTCCCAAGCGTTCCTGTATCGGTGAACGCAATCGCAAATGCGCCTGTAAAGAGACCCGGTCCGAACGCGCGCAAGAAAATCAAACTCCAGATCAGCATGTCAATTCCGCGCAGCAGGTCAAACAACCGGCGCAATCCAAAACGAACAGCTTCGAATGGGGTGATGTTTTGTGCTGCAAGGAAAGCGAGAGGTAGGCCAAATAGCGCAGCAAAAAATGTTCCGAGCAGAGCCATCAACAGCGTTTCAAGCATGGCCACCATGATTTCCATGTGGAACCAGATTTCGTTGTACCAGATCTCACTTAATACAAGCGATGCATTGGACTGCGTTGGATCAACCCGTTCACTCGAAAACATCAAGCCAATGGCGTCAAATAATGAAACATCGGCAAGCGGACTTCTGAAATCAAACCAAAAATATTTCCAACCAAGCGAATAGCGGTGGATTTCAGCTTTTCGACCAAATACCTGCAATCGCGTGTAGAGGTCTGGACGGACTTCAATCTTATTTTCAGTCCAGCGGATCCATTCAGGAAGTGCGTCACGATTATTTTCATAACCGATGATTTGAGGACGACCGTCAGCATACCGACCGAAAATCAATGGCGCATCCAATCCAGGCCAGTCGTGCAGTTCGACCGTATTGCCAGTCAAAACAAAATATGCACCGTTATCAATGTCGACACGACTACCAGCGGCAGCGGTCGAACGAGAAAACCAGTCTGGATCTTTCTCATACTCGTACACTTTGGCTTCAAAGTAGACGTCGATATCATCAGCGCGGTCCCACTCCATCAGAACCACATCTTTGTGCGCGTAGGTATCCAACATAAACATCGTGGCACGTTCTGGACTCCACTTCCGTGCGACTGATGGTAAGTCGAACATCCATACCGAAAACGCGAGATAGGCCGCAATGACAGCAAATACAGCGGCTAAAGTCGCTCGATAGCGTGCTGAGGCCGCGTTACATTCGAGAATCTTGTCGGACATTGAGCTCACAGATGTACTCACAGTCGGATTCCTCCGATTAACTTGTTACGAACATACGTGGAGAGATAATCAAGCGCGGTAATCGTAATGACCAAAAGCGCCATAATTGCCATGATGTCCGGTTCAAAACTCCAGCTAATATTGGTTTTCAATGCTTCGCCGATACCGCCTGCACCAACAAACCCTAAAATAGTCGATGCACGCACATTAATTTCTAATCGCAGAATCCCGTAAGAGAAGAAAAGCGGGAGGACCTGTGGTAACACACCAAACCGGACACGTTGCCACCATCCTGCGCCAGCAGATTGGAGTCCTTCGACAGGTTTCATGTCGCAGTTTTCGACAGCCTCTGAAAACAATTTTCCAAGGGCACCAACGGTGTGGAGCCAAATCGCAATTAACGCGGGCAACTCACCTTTACCCATCAAAAATAGAAGCGCCATCGCCAGCACGAGTTCTGGAAAAGAACGCAGCACATCCAGCGTCCGGCGGGAGAAGCTCACCACCCAGCCACTAGCAATCAAATTCGAGCTCGCAAACAAACTCAAGAAAACAGCGCAGATAAAACCGAGCGCCGTGGAGAACAATGCGAGATTAATCGTTCTAAATAATTCGGGAGCATGCTTCCCGAGTAAACCAAACCAACCCCAACCTGCATCCCAAGCACCAACAAATAGGTCTACCGGGAAATCCCAGAATTGATCCATCCCGCGCGACAAGCTGCCCGCATTTTGACTTTCGGCAAAGAACACACCGCTGGTGATAACAAACACCATGGCACCGATGGAAATGAGCGTATATAACGCGCGCGTTTTCGCCTGCGCGTGTAAACGTTCGAGATAAATATCGACTGGATTAGCTGTTGTGGTCATAGGTCTCACTTACAAAAAAACCAGGCTGAGAAAACCCCAGCCTGGTTGGTAGTCAATTAGCCGTTTTTCGCAGCTTCAATCTTCGCTTTACGCGCTTTGATGATTGAATCGTAGAAAGACTTATCAACTGGCATCCACGCTTTGATCACGCCATTTGCAACGTTTTCAGAGCACTTTGGATCGTTTTTGTGCATCCACTCCATCATGCCCTGCATGACTTTGTGTCCTTCAGTCGCATCAGCACCGTTAGTCCACTTGGCTGGCATCGCAATCGGGCCATTAGGAATCAAGTTTGATGACCACACCTGGACGATGTCGTCCATGTTCAATTGTCCTGCATCAACCATCTTGCGAAGGTTTCCTGATGTGTAGCCTTCAGACCACTCACCAACACCAGATACCCAGTTGAATCCAACGTCGATATCGCCGTTTAACACACCCAATACCACGCCTGAGTGGCCGCCTGAGAATTCAGTTGAAGAGAAATAGTTCTCAAGAGGACCATTAACTTCAGGAGTTGCTGGCAATTCGATTGAAGGAATCAGGTAGCCTGATGTTGAGTTTGGATCAGCGAAACCGAGACGCTTACCCTTGGCATCAGCCAATGTCTTGATGCCTGAATCTTTGCGCGCGATCATGACTGAGTAGTAACCCATGTCACCAGTTGGCTGCATACGAGTCAACACAGGGACAACGAAACCTGGCTTTTCAAGTTCCATACCTGCATAACCTGATGAACCGTACCAAGTGTAGTCCAAGTTACCGCCAAGCATTGCTTGCATGTTGCCCGCGTAATCTTCGAACGTGAACATCTTTGCAGGAACGCCGTAAGCCGCTTCAATATATGGCTTCAAGCACGAGTTACGAGTCAGTACGTCTTGTGCTGCTTCGTCACCCAAGAACCCAACGCGGAATTCAGGCTGATGCTTGCTAAGATCCATTTTAGGACCTGTGTACTTAACTGAGCCAGCTTCTGGCGCCTTACCGTGACCAGCTGCAAACGCAACTGATACTGTAGCTGCTGCTACAAGACCAACGAGGGCCGTTTTGAAAGTAGACATGTAATATTGCTCCGTGTGCATTGTCATGTGTTATTTCAGCCGACGCTTAAGCACCAGCTGGCATTGGGGATCCCCCCAAAGCTGTTGAGGTCACCCCAGGCTCGAACGCTTCGTCGGCCTCGGCACCATAAATTTCTCGCGCCATGTCATCGGTCAAATCGCTTGATGGACCGTCAAACACTATTTCTCCCATGCGCATTCCAATAACGCGGTCACAGTAATTGCGCGCTGTGTCTAGCGTGTGGAGGTTGCAGATCACAAGAATATTTTCTTCACGGTTGATTCGATGCAGTGCATCCATCACCAAACGCGCATTTAATGGATCCAACGAGGCAATCGGCTCGTCAGCGAGAATGAATTTCGGCTGCTGCATCATTGCGCGACAGATTGCTACGCGCTGCTGTTGACCACCAGACAGCGTCTCTGCCCGTTGCAATGCGGTATCAATCATTCCGAAGCGATCAAGAAGTTTTAATGCAAGGGCGCGATCTTCATCAGAAAAAAGCTTCAACATCGCCTTGAGCGATGGCTGGGTGTTGAGTGATCCAAGAATGACGTTTGTGATCACATCCAGACGATTCACAAGGTTGAACTGCTGAAAAATCATCGCGCAGTCTTTTTGCCATCTGAGCTTCTGATCACCCTTCAGTTTTAAGACGTCAGTTCCATCAACGATCACTTCGCCTGATGTCGCTTTATTCAGTCGATTGATCGTACGTAGCAGAGTTGACTTACCAGCACCCGAACGCCCAATCACGCCAATCACTTCAGGTTTATCAGTCTTAAACGAAACATTGTTGAGAGCGAGGTTGTTGCCAAATTTTTTGACGAGATTATTAACTTCTAACAATGGAGGTCCCCCTTTGAACGACGGAAAGAGTATTCAAAGAGGGATTACAGAGATGTGTCGGAAATATGAAAAATTTGTGACGGGGAAAAATGCGCTTAATTAATTCTTGCGATCAGTAATCGATACCCAACATCGAGCGTTTCATGCTCACGAACCGAGCCATAACGAGACTCCCAAAGTCCGGTCTCTAGATCAGACTGAAGGCTCGCGAGACCATAGTCCACATCATCAAGACGAGAGAATACTGAGATGCTATCGCGAACAGAAGGATCTAAATAGGCTGCCGGACGGCGCCAGTAAGCCCCATAAAATCCATCTTCGCAGTCAAAGGGGACGGGTATCGTTTGGACCTCGATTGAACCAAACTGATTTTCGATCCAATCAAGAGATGGCATGTCGTTTTGATCAAGATCTCGGCGGCCCGGCAAATAATCATCCAACCAAAATCCTTCATGATCTGGATCGCACGTCATAATCATGACGGTGCGTCTCGCGACACGTTGCATTTCAGTCAGCCCGAGTGCCACGTCACTCCAATGATGCAATGTCATCACGGCCATGACGGCATCGACGCATCGATCGGCAAGTGGGAGCTTTTCAGCGCGAGCCTGTATCACTGGGAAGGCTGTTGGAGGCCGCTGGCTGATCATCACCGCCGACGGTTCAATAGCTACCCCATCAACAGTGGTTGGTTCATAGGATCCTGTCCCTGCACCCACATTCACAACTGAGCGCACATCCCCGAGAGCTGCTTCAATTTGAGCTGCGATTCTCGGATCAGGTTGTCGCTTCTTCGCATACGTGCGTCCAATTTGATCGTACCGTGCACTCATCGCTATTGTTGAATCCAGATTGCTTTATCAGTGAATCATACCCCTTCTATTCCACTGACACAGCCGATTTTGACGCGCATGCATTTTAAGAAATGCGCACTATTTGCAATAAATAATCGAAAGGAGTAAAGTGCAATATGTGCGAATAAAGGGGGTTTATGATATGAAAATCAAAGCAATAATTCTGTCGGGACTACTCGCAACAGCGCATACACCTCTCATGGCCGAACCGGAGCCAATGATGACTAAAGGTGATCTATGTGCGTATCTTGGACTTTCGGCGCGTCAGCAAGAGAATTTCCTTGCTTGGGCATATGAGAAGAAAAAGGAAGACTTTTCCGACGACCCGCTCTACCTAGAAGCGTTGGTCATTGAAATCGATCTCGCAGAAAATAAGAAAACTCACTATGAATCGATGATGAATTACTCAGAATGCGATTCAAGCTCACGCTGGCATGAAAAATTAGTACCTGAGGCGATCTAAGCTTCAGGCGACATTTTGAGAATGGCAATGTGATTTACGGTCGGAATCTTTTCACTAATCCGACTGATTGAGAGGTTCGACTCCGTTACGATTTCAAGATCGAGTCGACCTTTCAAATAATGAATCCTGACATCAAACGGCGCTGTTTGATCAACTAGAGCCTCTTGAACTGCTGACTCAATTGCCGGGCGGAGCGGTCGCAACGTTGCAGGACCCTCTTGGTCGATCGCCGCATCGTCCTCTGGATCAATGTGGAACGTAATATCCGTAACCTCAGAAAATTGCTCCCGAATTGATGCCGCGACCCAGCAACCAATTTCATGGCCTTCTGATACAGAGACGCGCGGATCAACCTGGAGATGTAAATCCATCAGGGTCTTGCCACCCATAGTCCGAGTCCTAATGTGATGCACATCGCGAAGCCCTGGAACAGCCATCGCGACCTCACGAATTGCTGCAATTTGCTCTTCGGGCAAAGCCGTATCAATTAATTCCTGCATGGAATCCCACAGTAGACTCAATGCAATTTTTGCGATGAATAAAGCGACGACGAGTGCTGCAGCTGCATCAAGCCACATCACATCAAAGGTGACGCCGATCAAACCAATCAGCACGGCGATCGATGACAAAGAGTCTGTCCTTGAGTGCCATGCATTCGCCATCAGAAGCTTTGAATTGAGCTTCTTCGCATAGTGAAGGGTGTAGTGATAGATCGCCTCTTTCGAGACGATCGATGCGACAGTCACAACGAACGCTGCAATACCCAAATTAATTGCCACAGCCGGATCAAGCAAGCGCTGCACGCTGTCATACAAAATACCGCCAGCAACAGCGAGTAAGACACTACCAAGAACAAGTGTTGCTAGTGTTTCAATCCGATCGTGGCCATAAGGGTGATTCGCATCAGGCTCCTCATTACTCCATTTAGCTGCCAAGATCACCAACACATCTGTCCCGAGATCTGACAGTGAGTGCACCCCATCTGCGACAAGGGCGTGGCTTTGACTAACAAAGCCAACCGCGATTTTAAATAAGCCTAAAAGCCCATCAACAATCGCACCGATCACAGTGACACGAGTCATGACTTGCGCATTCGTTTGCATTTCAGTTGCCATTAACCGACCACTCGTTCAACGAACCAATAACCACCGATGATACCAATCAGCACCGATAGAGGGACAGCGACCCGCGATTGGTACCAGGGATAGCGTAAAACCCAGATGCCAATAGAAAGATACGCCCCCAAGATGATAGCCAACTGCCCAAGCTCTACACCGGCATTAAAGGATAAAAGACCGACAACAAAATCACGCTCTGGTAATCCAAGTTCAGTCAGCACACCCGCAAATCCCAATCCATGGAGCAAGCCAAAGGCGAACACGACAAACGCTCGCGATCGATTGACCTTGTGATGCCAGATGTTTTCGACTGCGATGTAAATAATCGAGGCAGCGATTAAAGGCTCTACGATCGATGACGGGAGTTCTAAAACGCCATAGAGCCCAAGCGCAAGAGTCACTGAATGCGCAACCGTGAATGCCGTGACTTGTATCACCAAATCAATTAAACGCTTGGAGATGAGCGTCAGGCCCAAGATAAAAATAATATGATCGAGACCTCTCGGAATAATTTGCGTAAAACCTAGCTCGATGTATTCAAGAACAAGGGCGCTTAGTGAT
>CAJXTO010000016.1 GCA_913061245.1 uncultured Oceanospirillales bacterium | reverse complement strand
TGCCATACACGCCTGAAACACTCCGGTGCGTTGCTTGGAATCGTTTAAATACGACTTCCATTGCATCAGAGATTTCACCAACTGTACACCGCGCACGGGTTGCTTCGACTGCGAGGCCAAGAAGATTGCCTGGACCACCGGAGGCGCAGTCAGTAATCGCCTTGAGGCAAGCCTCAGCTCGCGATGAGTCACGTGAAGCTTTGATCGATTTGAGACGCTCGATTTGTGCCTCACGGACTTTTTCGTTGTCGATCGAAAGCACTTCAAACTCGTCTTCAGCACCGTCAGGCAAGGTGTATTTATTGACGCCAACAATGACATCTTCACCGCGATCGATACGCGCTTGTTTGTTGGTTGCCGATTCTTCGATTCGAAGTTTCGGAAGACCTGCTTCGATCGCTTTGGCCATGCCGCCTTCTTTTTCAACCTCAGCGATTAATTCACGCGCTCGGTCAGCAAGTTCGTTGGTCAGCGATTCCATCATATATGAACCGCCCCAAGGATCGACGACCTGACGTATTCCTGTCTCTTCCTGAAGAATTAGCTGAGTATTTCGTGCGATACGCGCACTGAATTCTGTCGGCAGAGCAATGGCCTCATCAAATGAGTTGGTGTGCAGTGACTGGGTTCCGCCAAAGACTGCTGCCATGGCTTCAATGGTTGTTCTGACCACGTTGTTGTATGGATCTTGTTCTGTGAGTGACCAGCCTGAGGTTTGGCAATGTGTTCTTAGAACAGTTGATCGGTCTGACTTTGGATTGAATTCATTCACAATCTCATTCCACAGAAGGCGCGCTGCTCTGAGCTTTGCGATTTCCATGTAGAAATTCATTCCGATGCCAAAGAAGAACGACAAACGTGGTGCAAACTGGTCGATGTCGAGTCCTGCTGCGAGCGCGGTGCGGATGTATTCCTTCCCGTCAGCCAGGGTGTAGGCAAGCTCAAGGGCTGCATCAGCACCTGCTTCTTGGATGTGATATCCGGAAATGGAGATCGTATTGAACTTCGGCATATTGCCAGAGCAATAGCTGATGATGTCGCCAATAATTCGCATGGATGGTTCTGGCGGATAGATATACGTGTTCCGAACCATGAACTCTTTCAGGATATCGTTCTGAATCGTGCCTGACAGCTTGTCTTGAGATACACCTTGTTCTTCAGCAGCAACGATGTAACCAGCCAATACAGGTAATACGGCTCCGTTCATCGTCATTGAGACAGACACTTGATCGAGAGGAATTCCGTCAAACAGAATTTTCATATCCTCGACAGAGTCGATGGCTACACCGGCTTTACCCACATCACCGGAGACGCGCGGGTGATCTGAGTCGTATCCGCGGTGTGTTGCCAAATCAAATGCCACAGATACACCTTGACCGCCTGCAGCCAGTGCTTTTCTGTAAAAGGCGTTGGACTCTTCAGCAGTTGAGAAGCCTGCGTATTGACGGATTGTCCACGGGCGTCCTGCGTACATAGTGGCTTTTGGACCGCGCATAAAAGGCGCCATACCTGGCATGCTCTTTCGCGTATCGAGGTCTTTAACGTCATCTTCTGTATACAGAATCTTGAGCCCAATACCCTCTGGAGTGAACCAGGTCATCTCATCTGGAGTGAGTCCTTTTGACTCCTTAGCGACGAGTTCTTCCCACTGCTTCTTATCTGTCATGCTGTCCTCACAACGTACTCAGTTGTTCGACTGTATGAGAAAGGCGTGCTTTCGCAAGTGCTTCCTCGTCAATCTCTTCGGCAACCTCATCGGGTTCAATGCGATACAAAGATTCACCTTTCTTCACAATCACCCCATCTCCGCGTTCGATAAGCGCTTCGGTGACGGTGCCTGAGAATTCAGCATACACCTTATTAAACATCTTCATGACTTCGATGATGTAGAGTGGATCGCCGACTTCAAAGTGTGTTCCAACTTCTAAGAAATGAGGTGCGCCTGGTGTTTCTTGGGCGTAGAACATACCTCCAGAAACAGCAACGATTTCATTGGCTGAAGCAACAGGTGGTGGTACGAGAATCTTCCGTGCACGTTCTGTCAGCTCAGAGTCTTTGAGGCGATCTGGAATTGTGACTGTCAGGTCATCATTGACCTTTAAGTCATCAAAGCCAACAGCAAGCGCTGATTTGGCGACAGCGCCCATCAACTCTAGGCCTGCCTGGAATCCTGTATGAGCCGCTTGGATATCACTCCAAAGCGCGTCATCAATTCCCTTTGGCGCTCGATCGCTTGAGAGAATCTCTAACCATTCGCTCCAGTTGTGTGTGCCGAGTTGATCTTCGAGGTCTTGGTAGAAACCGAGGCCTTGTTCAAGGATTACTTGATCATGGTCCCAAATGACTTCTAGAGCAGGTGCTGCGTCCACAAAATCCATATTGAGATAGTGATAGAGGTCGGCTAACACATTGAAAGGATTTGTATTCCAAGTGAATTGATTTCCTTCGATTGACCAGTTGCGACGGACCTTTGAAATCCAGCCGATCAGCAAATGAGGATCGGTGAGCAGTCGTTTTAACGGCCGTGTCACTAGTGTTTGCTTACGCGCAAAGACCTCGGGATGTGCCGACTGACTTGCGAGATGATCAAAACCTGCATCCAGATCGAGTTTCTTGGCTTCATCAAACAACAGTCCCGTTAACGTGAGATAGGGTTGAATGAATGCTGTTGTCGATTTGGCGTACGGATTTTGAGCTAAAAACCAATGGACGAGCCCATAATGAAACTCAAGATTGGTTTGGACATCTTGGCCGTCAATCGTCATTTTTCTTAAGACTTCAGCCATCCGCTCATAGCTGATCAAACGATCATCACCCACGGTTAAAAGGAGCGCGACGTTCGAGTCATAAGCACCTGCAAGGGTGTATTTCATGAATGCGCCAGTATCTGGGTTTTTGACACAAATACCCTGGTCATCGCGAATCTCACCGTCGATCGCTGAAGACCAATACTCGATTACTCCACCGGCATGTGGTGCAAGACCTGCGTTGGTTGCGTTGAGACGCGCTTCAACAGACGATGTCACGCGTGGAACGCGCGTTGGCTTCGGAAGCTTTTGTTTGTGCCACGCGATGATTGCCATGGCTTCGACTAGTGAATTGACCACAAATGCATCTGTTGGATCACTTGGGTTTTCAAAACGGAGCCCATAACACAGCTCACTGACTCGATGCTCAACCTGGATACGGGTGTTCATTTCCATGAAGAAATGCTGGTCTGCATCAACGATACACTCAAACGTCGAGACTGAATCGAGGCCTACAGCCGTTCCGAAGCGTGTCGCTTCGTCTTCCATTCGCTCAAGAATTGTCAGATCCGACTCAAGTGCTGTCTTTTGCGATGGCTTGTCACTCGATGCATCGATTGCGTGTTTGAGGCTTTCGACGGTTGTCGAGACCTCAAGCAGTTTTTGTTCGTGCATTTGCAATGAGCAGTCACGACCGCCCAGTGTAAGACACCAGTCTCCATTACCGATGACCTGGATTTCTTGGTGACGTGTGGTCTCGATGTTCAGTTCGATCAAGACGTTTTTGTTGTCGCCACGACCGGTTGCTTTGACTTCGTTGAGTACTTCGCGAAGTAGGGCAGGGACTTTTGCTGAAGCGTCTTTAACTTGGGTCGCGTGGTCGCCTGCGTAGTCTTTTGGCGCAACCAAAATGCGCTGACCTTTACCGCCGCCGCCGCCGATTGCTTTCAGACGGATCCGGTTATTGGGTTGTTGGTCAAATAGCTTGGCAACTTCGATTTCGGCTTGTGCTGCAATCTCATCAATGGTGATGACATCAACCAATGCATCATAGCTCGCTGCTAATAACGCTTCTGCTTTGGCAGCGTCCGTTGCGCCTTGTGGTGCGTCGAGCTTGTGTGCTTTTGCGATCGTATCGAGCCCACCTTCGCGGTCTGCTTTTGCCAGCAATGTACGGACGGTGAGATCGTCGACACCAGGAACAACTGATACGTCGGCGGCAAGTGCTGTTCGCTTTGCCTCATCTTTGAGTCCAGCTTGGCGCACGGTGCGCGAGCATGGGCCGATAAAGGTGAGTCCCGATTCTTCAATTGCACGGACGAGGCTTTCATCTTCAGCCATGAATCCATAGCCTGCGAAGATCGAGTTATGACCATTATCTTTCGCGATTTGAATGATTTGCTGAATGCGTTGATCGCGTTCTTCTTTGCTCGCACCTGTGTAATCAGGAACACGATGAATGCGTGTTGGATCTGAAATCAGACGAAGCTCTGGTGCGAGCGCATTTTGATAGGTGATGGAGTCTTTTTCAGACAGCAAGATGCCGTATTTGGCACCCATTTCCGTCAAGACATCCATGACTTCCTTACGAATCGGTCCGCGACAGATGATTAAACAATCAATATCTTCGCAGGCGAATTGCTTGACCCAGGCAGAGTTTGACTGAGACAGGCGACGGTTTTGGTGAATCAAGTCGTGGCTCATTAGTGGAACTCCCTTTGGATCGCGGTCATCGGTTTCGGCTGATATGCCTTGATGTAGCGGATGAAGTTTTCACCGAGTGTGTGTCGCAAATCCTGCGGCATCACGATTTGACTGATGGAACCCAACGAGAGTGCTTCTCTCGGATTCATGATTTCAGCTTCGTAGCGTTGAATGAGCAAAGTTTCCTGTTCTTTCAGCCAGTTAGCAGCCTCTGTATCTCCCTTGGCGGCTCGATTCTTGGCCTCCAAGCGCATCGCTTTTAATTCATCTTTGTACACGAACTCTTTGCCCGCAGGCCCCATCACAGCCAGTCGTGTGGTTGGTAAAGCGAATACCATATCCGCACCGAGCTTGTAGTTATTGAATGCGGCATACGCACCGCCAAACGCGTTACGGATAATGAGCAGGAAGCGTGGGACGCGAAGATCGATGATTGCATCGAGCATGGCACGACCGGCTTGGACAATACCTCGGCTCTCCTGGTCTCGACCTGGTAAGAACCCGGTAGTGTCTTCCATAAACAACATCGGAATGTTGTAGAGATTGCAGAAGCGAATGAAACGCGCGTTTTTCAACGCGGCATCAATATCAATCTGACCCGATGATACGGCCGAATTGTTGGCGCAAAAACCGATCACATGTCCCGCGATCCGGCCAAATGCACAGATCGTGTTACGCGCACGATTGGGCTGAAATTCGTAGAAATCACCGTGATCACAGATCTGTTGGATCATGATTGTGACGTCGAGTGGTGTATTGAAACCGCTTGGCGAATTAAAGGCGCGTTTCAACAAGATATCGGCATCCCACGTTTTACGTGAGATTGGGTCGGATGTTGGCTGAAACGGAGCCATCGTTTCATTATTCGATGGTAAGAAGCGGAGCAATCGACGCACCTTGCGGATCGCCTGCACTTCGTCTTCAACGACATAATCGGTAACGCCTGTTTGGCTGTGGACATTGGGTCCACCGAGCTCGTCTGGTGTGACGTCTTCACCGAGTACACTTTTGATGACCCCAGGGCCCGTCAGACCAAAAAACGTCTCATTGGGTTGGATGACAAATGAGCCTTGGCGTGGCAGGTAAGAACCGCCGCCTGCGTTGAATCCGAACATACACATGATTGACGGCACGCGGCCAGAGATCTCGCGTAACGCTCGAAATGCTTCCGCATAGCCATCAAGACCACCCACTCCAGCAGGAACATAAGCGCCAGCTGAATCGTTGAATCCAATCACGGGGATCCCGAGTTTGCCTGCTGTTTCAAATAGTTGGGCAAGTTTGGAGCCATTGGTGGCGTCCATTGAGCCTGCACGAACAGTGAAGTCATGACCATACACGGCGACATCACGTCCGCCGACTTTGGCAAGTGCAGTGACAAGGCTAGCGCCATCGAGGTTTGGGCCCCAGTTTTGGAAGAGAATCGTTGGCTCTTCATCAACTAACAAAGTGATGCGTTCCCAAACGGTCATTCGGTTTTTCTGGTGCTGCCGTTCAATGGCAGCAACAGGTGCTCCTTTGGGACGTTGCTGGAGTTCCCAGCCGGCCTTCAGTGCATCTTCATAGATACCCGGTTCACGGGCTATCTCTCCTGGAATCTCAAATCGCTTTTCTTCTGGTGCTTGAAAAGGATTGGTGAGACGGGCGCTTTTGGCGGATCCAACCATGGTTAAAGAGTCCTTATCTTTCTGTACGCTTGTTCGGTCAATCGGCTATGATGATGCATTGCACATAAGTTGTGCAAAATGACTTTCGTAGAACAGTACAAGGCCTGATCGATTGTGATTCGACATTTTGTCTTTTTCTCTGCCCAACCTGATCAATTGAATGTGGTGTATGAGGGATTGAAAATTCTAGAAAAAATCCCGCATGCCGATCTCGTTGAGGTTCGGTTGAATGAAAAATTAGATCAGTTGTCCAACGAGATCGATGTGGTTGTCTATGCCGAATTTTCTTCGGATGACGCACTTGATGCATTCAAAGCACATCACTTGTACCAAGAATCCATTGAACGCGTGCGACCCAATCGTGAACTTCGATTTGTGGCCGACACGCGCCCCTAGGTCACGCTACTCGACCGTAATCCACACCGGACAGTGGTCAGATGGTTTTTCCATCGCGCGAAGCGTGTAATCGATTCCGCAATCTGTCATCCGTTCCATTAATGGTTTAGACACCAAGATGTGATCAATGCGTAGACCACGTTTCGGATCGTCCTCGAAACCACGCGAGCGGTAATCAAACCAGCTGTATTGATCATCGATGTCTGGATTGACGGTTCGCCAACTGTCAATCAGTCCCCAATCGGTTAACCGCTGGAACCATTCACGTTCTTCAGGAAGGAATGACGTTTTTCCAGTGCGTAACCAACGTTTTTTGGCATCGTCTGTGATGCCAATATCGTTATCGACAGGCGCGATATTGAAATCACCCATCACCACGATGTGATCCGTGGGCGAGTATTCGGTTTCTAGAGTGGTTAACAAATCACGGTAGAAGGCTTCTTTCGCAGGGAACTTTACAGGATGGTCACGCGACTCACCTTGTGGGAAGTAGCCATTGAAGACCGTGACTTCTGTTCCATCGGCTAGCGCATACACACCACGAATCATTCTTCGCTGCGCGTCATCAGCATCGGTTGAGTAGCCACGAATTATTTTCACAGGCTCAGGCTTTGATGCGAGTGCAACACCGTAATGTCCTTTTTGGCCGTGTGTATCGAAGCGGTAATTTAAAAATTCGAGGTCGTCATAGGGAAACTGCTCATCCGCCACTTTGACTTCCTGAAGCCCAATAACGTCAGGGTCTAGGTGTTGTTTCAGGGCTTCTAACTGGTGAATCCGCGCTCGAATTCCGTTGATATTGAATGAAACGATTTTCATAGGGTCTTTTCTGCTCAGGTTTGGCCGCATACTATCAGACCTAAGGAGAGGCTCAATGAACATCATTTTAATGCGTCACGGTGAAGCAGTCCCATTTGCTCCAAATGATGCAGATCGCATGCTGACACCGAAGGGCAAAGCAGAAGCGTCGAACACTGGAACACAGTTAAAAAAGGCTGGTTGGATACCTGAAGTCGTTTTCTGCTCAACGCGAATCCGAGCGCAGCAGACGGCAGAACTTGTCGTTTCGGCCCTTGGCTCGGACCTCGAACCTTCGGTACTTGAGGGGATCACACCTGAAGATGATTGGGCCCAATCAATGGCGATCATCGAGAAACATGCTGTGAATCAGAGTGTATTCGTTTTTCACCAGCCAATTCTGACGCAAATTGTTGGTCATCTCACCGAAGGAAATCCTAATTTTGATGTTCATCCGCGAGCAGTCCCTGCAACGGCTTACATCTTAAGGTTGGACGCCTTCCTGCCAGGTACCGCGACGCTTGTGGGGGCTTATCAGCCGCAATGATTGAATCAATCCGTTTTCAGATTGCTGGGCTTACGTTCCAGGGGTTATGTTTTGGCCCAGCTGATGGAGTTCCTGTGCTTGCGTTGCATGGTTGGCTTGATAATGCGGCGTCCTTTACTCGACTGGGTCCCTTATTGTCTGGTTGTCGTGTTGTTGCAATTGATCAACGTGGCCATGGATTAACGGATCACTTAAATCGTCCTTACCATATTTGGGATGGTGTTCCTGATGTGATTGGGGTGTTGGATGCCTTGGGCTGGGATGAAGCCATCCTGTTGGGACATTCAATGGGTGCCGCGGTCGCAACGCTTGTGGCGAGCGCATTTCCAGATCGGATCCGTGCATTGTGGCTACTCGAAGGGTTAGGGCCTTGGACCTATCCTGACGGTGAGGCCCCTGATTTGTTGAGAGCGGCGACCGATCGACTCAACCGGGCAATGGATCGCCAGAAGCCCATCTATCCCTCGATCGACGCTGCGATCGATGCCCGTGTGCGGGGAGGCGTTGTGCCGTTAACACGGGAAGCAGCCGAGCCGATTGTGAGACGTGGTCTGGTGAAGAGCCAAGGTGGTTGGACTTGGGCTTCTGATCAATATCTGACATTGCCGCCTTTGTTTCGATTGGATGAAAACCAGATCCAAGTCTTCATTCAGCGCCTTGAAACACCAGTGTCTCTTGTTCTAGGAGACCAAGGATTTTTTAAAGAACCGCTTTTTTTACCTGACAGAATCAAACTTTGTCGCGACATAAGGGTGGAAACTTTTAAAGGTGGTCACCATCTCCACCTAGAGGGCGCTGAGAGCGCCATCGCGAAGTGGTTATTAGAAGGGGCATTCTAGGGTATGAAGTTGTGGATTGTAGTGGGCTCGATGTTGCTGTCGCAGTGGTCATTGGCTGCCGATGTTCCGGGGTCCTCTGATCTTCCTGAAGTGAAACGACCACTAGGCTCTGAAATCATTCGCTACAGCGAAGGCGTGCAATCTGCGATTCGCTTTCCATTAGAACGTGTCGAGCGAGTAAATAATCGTCTAGAGATTGATAACGAGCTTGATATTGAAGGCCATGTGATTGATATCACTTATGAGCTCGGTGCGCGTGAAGACTATGAGCCTTACATGACTGCGCTTGAGAACACATTGACGGAGCAGGGTGCTGAGATTTTGTTTTCCTGCGAAAGCCGCGGGTGTGGTGTGAGTGGACTCTGGGCTAACTCACTGTTCAAAGTGCGTGAGCTTTATGGCCCAAATGGCAATCAGATTTATTTTGCGGCGAAATTACCAGGTGCCGCTGACCGCTATTTATCGGCATATGGCATTGAGCGCGGCAACCGTCGTCAGTACGTCCATGTCCGATTAGTCGAGCCTGGAGTTGAGAGGTCTCGGTTCCAAGGTGCGCAGAATTTGCTGTCGGATGGGCGCGTGATTTTACCCGTTGAGTTTGCCGGTAATCGGGTAAGCCCGGAGAGCCGAGCGGCAATTACCGCGATTGTCTCCGATCTTAAATCACTGTCTGCTGATGAATTGGCGATTGTGGCGTATCGCGCAGTTACCCCAGGCGGATCTTTGGACGATGCGATGGCGCAGTCAACAGCGCGGGCCGAGCATGTTCAAGCCTTGCTAGGAGAGGCTGGTCTCGTGATCGAGAGCGCTTACGGATTGGGACCATTGGTCGCTCCTGCCGGCTTATCTCCGGATCGTGTCGAGATCGTGAAGTTTCGTTAATTTGTAGACTAGCTTTACTGAGGACTTCGCGGATAGACTTCTGCTATGACAGTTGAACACATGGATGATGTGGTTTCGAGCCAGGTTGCTCGTCAAGTCCTCGATTATTGGTTTACCGAATATGCCGCTGGAGATCTTGCTGCGAAGCAAGACAAGCGTTGGTTTATGGGTGGCGAACTTGTTGATCAAGAAATTGGTCAACGGTTTGGGCATCGTGTCGAACTCGCACTCGCTGGTGGTTTCAAAGATTGGGAAAGCGAACCAGAGAGTCGTCTGGCCCTCATTATTTTGCTTGATCAATTCACTCGGAATATTTTTCGTGGAACGACCCGTGCGTTTTCAGGTGACTCCCGTGCAGTGAAACTCGCTCGGCGTGGTCAGGCGATGGGAATTTTTGATGAATTGCCACTGATTCAGCAGGTGTTCGCACTGATGCCTTTGGAGCATAGTGAACTCTTGTCGGATCAGGCATTGTGTGTTCAGGGAATGACACGTTTATGTGAGCTTGCGCAGGATGAAGACAAGCCACGATTCCAGTCATTTGTGGATCATGCGCTCGAGCATAAAGCGATTATTGAGCGTTTTGGTCGATTCCCACACCGAAATGCGGTGTTATCTCGGGTCTCGACAGAAAACGAAAGACGCTTTCTAGCCAGCGCTAAGACGTACGGACAGAGTAAAGCCACACCGTGAAAATCTATTCACCACGGCAGGTGGCGCAAACCATATTGGATGGGTTTGCGGCCTACCGCCATCAGTTTATCAACATCACTTTGGGTGCGAGAAGCCGTTTCGAAGAGCAGGCTTGGCGCGATGTTCAGAAAGCAGCTCAAGAGCGAATCGATCTCTACGAAGACGCGGTTGAAGCTGTCCACCGCACGTTATCTGAGCGTGTCGGGTATGAAAATTTAACGCCGGAAATTTGGGCAGAAACCCGTAGAAATTATGTCGTTCTGATTCAAGAGCGGACAGATCCAGAACTGTGTGAGACATTTTTTAACTCGATCTACTGCGACATCTTCAAACATCAGAATATCAATGATGACACTGCGTTTTTGAACTCATGGTTCGGAGATCAGGGTGTTAATGCGACCGGTCAGGTTGATATTTTTATGCAATACCGATTCGACGACCGACTGTCAGAGGTCTGTGATCGGATGCTCACTGATTATGCGTTTAAAGTTGGTTGGGCAAACCAGGAGCTCGCTAAAGAGCAGATGATGAAAGGGATTGAAGAGGCTGTGCCACTTGAGTTCTTTACCAACGAGTCATCGCGTCTAGAGTTATTAAAACCGGTTTTTTACCGCAACAAGGGCGCGTATTTGGCTGGTCGCTTGGTGTCTGATGAAGGTCTGTATCCCATCGTCTTTGCGCTGATGCACCGGAAAGATGCCGGAGTCGAACTCGATGCGGTCATTACCGATCGTCAAGAAGTCAGTGTCGTCTTCAGTTTTACTCGCAGTTACTTCATGGTGGATGTTCCGATCCCAAGTGACTTCGTGGCATTTTTGCAGACCTTGATGCCTTTTAAGAAAAAGCATGAGCTTTATTCTGCGATCGGTTTTTACAAGCACGGAAAGACAGAGTTTGTGCGCTTGTTTAATAGACATCTGGTTGAGTCCAACGACGAATTCATCATCGCTCCCGGTATTAAGGGTTTGGTGATGTCTGTGTTTACGCTTCCTTCATTCGAGATCGTATTCAAGCTGATCAAGGACAAATTTGGTCCAAGTAAAAACGTGACGCGGCAGACGGTCTTGGATAAGTATCATTTGGTAAAGGTCCACGATCGTGTGGGTCGAATGGCGGATACCCAAGAGTTTTCGAATTTGTCGTTACCACTTGAGCGGTTTGATTCGGAGTGTCTTAAAGAGCTTTTGGATTTATGTGGAAGTTCAGTCTCTGTTGAAGGTGATCAGGTTGTCATCAAACACTTGTACACTGAGCGCCGGATGACGCCATTGAATATTTATCTTGAAACAGCCTCGGATGATGAGCGTTTGGCTGCCTTGGATGAATACGGTCAGGCGATTAAACAGTTGGCTGCCGCCAACATTTTCCCAGGCGATATGTTGCTGAAGAATTTCGGTGTGACGCGTCACGGTCGTGTTGTTTTTTATGACTATGATGAGATTTCATATCTCACCGAAGTCAACTTTAGAAAAATTCCTGAGCCGCAAACCTATGAGCAGGAGATGGCTTCAGAGCCTTGGTACACGATCGCACCTGAAGATGTGTTCCCTGAAGAATTTGCGACGTTTTTATTCCCATCAGTTCAAATTCGCAAAGAATTTGCCAAGTTGCATGGTGATTTGTTCGAAGCGGATTATTGGAAAGGGTTACAGGAACGGATCCGTGAAGGTCAGATGATGGAGTTCTTCCCATACAAGGCTGGAACCCATGCTCCAGGCTGGTCAATCGTCTGATACGTCACGTTTCGGGAGATGATGTGCATCTCCTGGGTTTTTGTGATGGAGGTAAAATTCATCGCGAAAGGTGGCGACCCATTCGGGTTTATAGACCACAAGTAATGCAAGTACGGTCCCTGTTATAAATCCCTCTGGAAACGTTTGCATCAATGCAAATGGGTAGTAGAAGTCCAATAGATAATCCAACGGATAGAGTCCTGAGAGCCACAACAGCGTTGTGATTGCAGTTGCTGAGACTGCGATACCAATTGTGGCTCCAAAAAATCCGCATCCCCAGACGTAGGCGAAAAAGTTAGGCGGTAAGAGTCTCAGCGAGAGTTTCCACACCAGAAATGTCGTTCCGCCTGGAATGATTAATACAGCCAGCGCAGAGGCTGGAATATCAACAATTGAGCCGACCCCCGAGAGTGCATTGGCGATCATGCCGAGTACGCCGCCAACAAGCATGTATGGGAACCCAAAGAGAAGGGTGAGAAGTGCTGAACCAAAGATATGAAATGAGAGTCCAGGCTCAATGCCTGCGCTTAATCGCCAGAGCAGAGTGAAGAATAAGATACTGGCTGCCCAAGCACTGGTATCACCAAAGTGTTTGAGATGATTGAGATCTAACCGAAAGATTGAGCCAACAAATAGCACCCAAAAGACGACTTGGATACCGATCCAAGTGAATGTTGGCCAACCGCTTGTTAGGCCTTGGAGGAGCATGAGAAACGTTCTGGTGGCTCTAGCGGAAAGCGCACTTCGCCTTCGGGAATCTCGAGAACCAGTGTGTGTGCGCCGTGCGTGGATGCATAACAGCAAAGTCGAGGTGTTAACCAGCTCGCCTCATCGTCTGAAAGCCTCAAAATATTGATGCGCATTTCGCCATCAGTGGTGTGTGGCTCAATGGCGACAAGTAATGTCGGTGTGTCGAAGCGGAGTGATTCAGCATCGAGTGGCATTAAGGTTTTTTCGGGATCACCTGTGAGTGTCATGGTTCGATGCGGGATGCCTGCATCATCAAAGATAGGGCCCTCAGGCAAAAACCCATGGTTGGCATAAAAACCCATGGCTGTGATTTGTGCCCCAAGGGTCGGTGTATTGCCAGCTTCTTGGATTTTAGTGATTGCAGCGCGTAGTAGTTTGCTGCCCACATTTTTGTGTCTGACGTCTTTAAGAACAGCCATGCGGCCGATTTTTGTTAGATCGAGAATACGTGCGCAGCCGACAGGCTCACCATCTCGTTCAGCAAGCAAATGGATTGCGTCTTGATCAGCAGGATCCCACTCATCCGCGGGATCGATTTGTTGCTCTTCGATGAAGACCTGAGTTCTGATTGATTGCAATGCGTCTTGAGCTTCCGCCCAAGTGACTTCACGTACCGTCGTTCTCGGACGGTATGAGCGACTCTGTTCGGATGAGCTCGAAGACGGCGTCACGCCAGAGGCCGTCCAGCTTCCGGATGTCACTCGATTGAATAGAGCGCGTATTGGCCAAGTGAAGCAGTTCAGAAGGCGTTTGATCACCGATCCGTTCTCCGTTTACATAAAGCGTTTGATTGACATAGGCCATCCGGCAGCCTGGGTCGAGTTCCCATTGTGTCATCGAATTGATGAGTGGGTCGATGTCTTGATCATCGATTTCTTCTGCTGGATCGATCTCGAGATAGGGCGCTGTCACACGTGTTGCCAGGATGTGTTCAAGTACGTGTGGTTCGTCTAGGTATCGAATAATGGCCTCTTTGGCTTTGTCGAGATCGCTTGCGAGGATTTCAGCTGGTGCTCCATTGTGCTGTCTGCCGGGGTCATTAAACCGAATCTGTTGTTGATTGCTATCCAGTGTTTCTAATGTGGCTTCAAGAAGAGCGCCTGCATCAGGTGCACGAAAACCGAGTGATAACGTCATGCAGTCTGGGTCCAGGCTGACACCATGATGAATCATATTGGGCGGTAGGTAGAGCACGTCACCTGGGTTTGCAGTCCAAGTCGTTAGCGGTTCTTGTGGTTCAACCAGAGCAATCGGCTGGTTCGGAACGAGTGGAGTCGTTTGGGTCGCCCAAGGCCCAATATCCCAACGTCTGCGACCGTTTAATTGGATGAGGAAGACACTGAATTGATCAAAATGTCGTCCAACACTGCCGTCGACTGACGCCCATGACAGCATGCAGTCTTCAAACCGCCAATGTGGCAACCAGCTCATCGATTTACGAATCTGATCGTATTCAGGGAACAGATGCTCAAGCGCATGCATGAGTGCGGTCCATGGCTTTTTGGGCGCCGCGAACGACTCGAATGGGCCGTGCTCGAGTGTGAATGTTGAGCCTTCGATGCCTGTTAATAACCGGCTCGGCAGATCGGTTTCAGTGAGAATTTGAATGAGAGTGTCGGTATCCGGAACCAATGCACTGACATCCACCGCCTGTTCAAGAATGACAGGGGTGGTTTGCCAGTAGCGCTGAAGGGTGTCTCCATCCGCAAGTGACACACCCTGAAGACGCTCGACGGTCATACGTTGCGAGCCTGAGCCTCTGCAGATCCGGTGTAGGTCAGCGGTGTCATATCCAGTAATGCTTGCTTTGCATCCTCTGGAATATCGAGTTGAGTGATAAAGGTCCGTAGCGACTCCTCATCAATTGGCTTGCCTCGCGTTAACTCTTTGAGCTGCTCGTATGGTTTTTCGATGCCGTAGCGGCGCATCACTGTCTGTACAGGCTCAGCCAATACTTCCCAGCGTTTCGCGAGATCTTCGGTGATCACTACAAGATTGATCTCGAGTTTATTGAGTCCTTTCAGTGAGGCCTCATAAGCAATCAACGAGTGTGCGGCACCAACGCCAACATTTCGGAGCACAGTTGAGTCAGTCAAATCACGCTGCCAACGTGATACTGGAAGCTTGGCAGCAAGATGCTCAAAGACGGCGTTCGCGATGCCAAGATTCCCTTCTGAGTTTTCAAAATCGATTGGATTGACCTTATGCGGCATGGTGGATGAACCGACTTCACCAGCAACAGTCCGCTGTTTGAAATAATCGAGTGAAATGTAGCTCCATAAATCGCGATCGAGATCGATCAGGATCGTATTAAAGCGCTTTAATGCATCGAAGTACTCGGCAACACAATCATGCGGCTCAATCTGCGTTGTGTACGGATTAAAAGTCAGTCCGAGGTTGGTGATCACACTCTCCGCGTGAGCCGCCCAGTCGACTTCAGGATAGGCTGACAGGTGTGCGTTGTAGTTACCCACAGCGCCATTTAATTTACCAAGGAGTTGCACCGCTTGGAATTGGGTTAACTGACGCTCAAGTCGTGCCACGACGTTAGCAAATTCTTTACCCACTGTCGTTGGCGATGCACTTTGTCCATGGGTCCGCGACAACATTGGATGTGCTGCCCACTCATTGGCTTTTGTACGCAGAAAATCGACGATCTCAGCCATCTTCGGTGCAAGAACATCATCGCGCATCCGAGTCAGCATGAGACTGTATGACAAATTGTTAATGTCTTCACTGGTGCATGCGAAGTGCACGAATTCAGAAATGGCATTGAGTTCTGGGCTTAGCGCGAATTTTTCTTTGATGAAATATTCGATTGCTTTGACATCATGGTTCGTCGTGCGCTCTATCTCTTTGATCCGTTCGCCGTCTGCTTCAACAAAATCAGCAACGATCGCATCGATTTGTGCTATCGCTTGTTCTGAAAGAGGGGCGACTTCATCGATCTGCGGATGGCTTGCCAATGACTTAATCCAAGCAAGTTCCACTTCAACACGAGCGCGCATGAGTCCGAACTCACTGGCAATGGGGCGTAGAGCATCGACTTTGGATGCGTAACGGCCGTCGATAGGCGAGATCGCTGTCAGCATAGATAAATTCATGATGTTCCTATAATCCGATTGATTCTAATTCCTTGAATACGCGGCTTCGCTGGAATAATAGCGATAGGCGCCCACCACCGAGCTGTCGATACAGCATGGCAGCGCGGATTCCGCTTAAGAGGAGTGCGCGTACTTTAGCAGGATTGTTGCCCTGTTGCAGATGTCGACCATGGTTACCTGTCACCATGATCCGGAATTTGAGGGTCGATACTGTTTCTTGGTAGGCCGTATTTAATGTTTCGATCACTGATTCATGTGTTGGACCGAGCTGATCTGCTTTTTGCACAGCGACTTCAAGATGCCCACGTAAGCGATCGAGTAATTGTGGTTGCTTGGCGAGTTGGCGCTCCACTTGCATCAGACTGATGAAATAACGGATGGCTTCAGGATATTTTCTGTTGCCACCTCGGCCGAGCATTTCGCGGATCATTTTAGATCCAGGCTTTAAGCCATTGATCTCTCCACCGTACACATCAAGGGGCGTTTCTGGGGTTAAATTCAGAGTACTTTGGATCAGTAACTCGAACTCATCATGTGGTACCAGCCCTGTATTTGCGAGACGATCGACGAGATGTGCAGTCATCGCTAATGCGCACAATGGATACAGACGATTGGGGTTACTCATACCAGGGCTTCCTCGATGACAGCTCCTCCAAGACAGGCTTCGCCATCATAGATGACGACTGATTGTCCGGGTGTCACTGCGCGTTCAGGTTGATCAAATGTTATGTGTAGATCAGCGCCTTGCATTTCAATTGCGCAAGGTGCATCGGGTGCCCGGTAGCGAACTTTTGCGGTGAATCGGCCGGGAAGTACTGGAGGCTCACCGATCCAATTGATCTGGCGCGCGAGAAGTCCTTTCGAGAACAGCTTGGGGTGGTCTGTACCTTGGACAACAAGCAGTTCATTGGTTTCAAGATTCTTTTCGGCAACGAACCACGGTGCGTCTGAATAATTTTTTAAACCACCGATACCAAGTCCTTGGCGTTGCCCCAGAGTGTAAAACATCAGTCCTTCATGACGACCGATCACATCACCTAAGTCCGTTACGATGTTGCCTGGCTTTGGTTTCACGTAGGTTTTGAGAAAATCGCTGAATCGACGCTCACCAATAAAGCATATTCCGGTTGAGTCTTTTTTGCGTGCGGTGATGAATCCTTGGCTTTCGGCAATCTCGCGAACTTTGGGTTTGAGTAAATCACCGACTGGAAACAGTGATGCGTTGACTTGTTCGGCGGTCAGCGCCCAGAGGAAGTAGCTTTGATCTTTGTTTCGATCGAGGCCACGATGCAGTGGGTTTTTGCTATCTACCCTGCGCACATAGTGACCGGTTGCAATCAAATCAGCTCCGAGGTCTCGGGCGTAGTCCAAAAAGGCACGGAATTTAATTTCTCGGTTACACAAGATATCTGGGTTGGGCGTACGGCCTGCGTTCACCTCAGAGAGGAAGTTTTCGAATACATCATCCCAGTATTCGGCGGCAAAGTTGACACGATGCAGCTCGATGCCCAAGGTATCAGCAACTTGTTCTGCATCTTTCAGATCTTCAATTGCAGTGCAGTATTCGGTGCCATCATCCTCGTCCCAGTTTTTCATGAACATGCCGCTGACGGCATACCCTTGTTCTTTCAGGAGATAGGCGGTGACGGATGAATCAACGCCGCCGGACATTCCGACGATGACTTGAGTGTCTTTGTTTTGCATGCGCGGATTCTACCCGAGTTGCATCAATCACTCGATAC
>CAJXTO010000015.1 GCA_913061245.1 uncultured Oceanospirillales bacterium | reverse complement strand
TCAAATCAACTGAAAAAGGGCGCCTCAGGGCGCCCTTTTTTGTGTCAGGATGGAGCGATCAAATTAAGGACAACAGATATGGTCAGTGAAGTACTCAATACAGATATTCCTCCATTTGATTTATTGAGTGATCAAGAGCTTGAGATCCTCAAACAAAGTCTGTCGATCGCCTATTTTGATGCAGGTGAAGACATCATTCCTGCTGGTGGATCGCCAGAAGGGATTTACATCATCATTAAGGGTCAGGTCGAAGAATATGACGAGACGATTGAGGGTGATCGTGATGCTCAGCGTGTTGCCCAATATTCAGAGGGCGACTTATTTGGATCTTTAGCTGTTTTAAAAGGGCGAGCTAAAGATAAATACCAGGCGTTTGAAGAATGTATTTGCCATCTGGTCCCTGCAAAGACATTCCTCGATTTGGTCCACGACAATCCAGAGTTCCGCCACTTCTTCCATAAAGGTCTGGCCACCATGGAAAAGCAGCGTAGTCGGATCAGCGTGCCTCAAGGTGGTGATGATTTCAGTTTGGTTCGTATTCGCGACTCAGTGTTGCGTAAACCTGTGATCGTCCCTCCTGCGACATCGATTGCAGAAGCTGTCGGCAGAATGCGTCAAGATCATATTGATAGCGTTCTAGTGGACTGCGATACCTGTGATGCTAAATACGGACTTGTTACGGGGACCGACTTACTAGATGCGTTGGCAATTGACGGAAAGACTCCCGCTTGTCCTGTCGGTGATGTTGCGACTCGCGACTTGATTACCTGCAACGCGAATGACTTTTTATTCAATGCGTTGATTCTCATGACCCGCAAGCACATCAAGCGCGTAGTCATTGTAGATGAGGGTCAAGTTGTCGGCGTGAGCGAGCTGACAGATATCTTGAGTTATCTCACAGGTCAGACCCACCTAATGGGTGTGCAAATTGAAAAAGCGAAGACTGTTGAGGAGCTTAAGCAAGCATCAAAGGCATTGAATGCTCTGATACGTACTTTGAACGCCAAAGGTGTGAAGATCCGTTTCATGATGGAGCTCTTAGCTGCACTGAATGGCCGGCTTGTTGCGAAACTTTATGAGATAACAATGCCTCAGTATGTTCTCGACAATACAGCGCTGACAGTCCTTGGGTCTGAAGGTCGGTGGGAGCAGATTGTCAAAACAGACCAAGACAATGCGTTGATCATCGCAGACAACTTTGATTGGGATGACGATGAGCGGACAAAACTCCTGAATCAATTCACAGAAGATTTGATTTCGATCGGATTTCCTCGTTGCCCAGGGAACATCATGGTCAGCAATCCGGAGTGGTCTCAAACGGTATCTGAGTGGAAGCGCACGATGCAAAATTGGACCATCGATATGTCCGAAGAGACTCAGATGAAGATGGCGATTTCGCTCGATGGACATTTTGTTGCTGGCAACAAGAAGCTATTTGAAGAGATGTCGTTATGGGCCCATGAAAATCTTCGTGGCAATGATATTTTCCTGGCTCACTTTGGTCAGCCGGTGATGAATTTTGGTGTTCCGTTAACACTCTTCGGTAACGTGAAAAAAGACTCGGAAGGGCTCGACATTAAGAAGGGTGGAATCTTCCCATTGGTTCACGGGGTGCGAGCACTTGCATTGAAGTATCGGTGTCGTCAAACCAATACTTATCGACGCATTGAAGAGTTGATCGATAAGGGAGCAATGCATGAGCGCTTGGGTCGTAATCTTGAAAGTGCATTGTCGTTGTTTATGCAATTGCGCCTTGAGACTCAACTCGAGCAACTGGAAGCAGCTGGAACGGATGATGGTTCGAAAGTCACGCATAACCGGATTCAAGTGAAAAGTTTGAACCGCTTGGATCGTGATTTATTACGTGAGGCTTTACACGTTATTAAGGAGTTTAAAGAGTGGTTAGCCCTTGAACTCCATATTCGGGGTTAAATGATGCTAACGCGAACGCTGAAACGCTTGGCCGATCGCTTTAAAAATCGGGATTCTGACTTTAAAGGACTATTTGAGCCTTACGCAGGTTCTGAAATTGTCTCTCTCGATTGTGAGATGACTGGCCTAGATACGAAGAATGACCACATTGTTTCAATTGGTGCTGTCAAGATTGATGGGAACAAGGTCAAGACTGGCGACGCGTTTGAAGCCATGATTGATCATGGCGAATGGTTGTCTGAAGACGCCATCCGGGTCCATCGCATCAGAAAAGTTGATCTGGACGACGCAGTAGCCATAGAGACAGCTGTCATGGCGATGATTGAATTTATCGGGAATCGGCCGATCCTCGGTTACAATATTCAATTCGATTTAAAATTTTTGGATCGCTACACCAAGCCGCTGCTCGGTTTTTCATTACCAAACCAAATTATTGAGTTTGCTGATGTCTATCGAAAGGCTGTTGTTAGTAAGCGCCCTGATGCGGTTCCACACCTCGGATTTGAAGAGATTATTGATGATCTGCATGTTCCGGTGTTTGGACGACATACTGCACTCGGCGATGCGACAACGGTGGCGATGGCCTATGTCAAATTAAAGCGGAGCCGATGACACGATCAAATGACCCCAAGGCGTTTGAGCGAGCAAAACGCCAACAACGATTGAGACGACTGACCGGTCAAGCGATAGGAGACTATCGGATGATCGAAGAGGGCGATAAGGTCATGGTCTGTCTATCCGGTGGTAAAGACAGTTACGCATTACTCGATATGTTGATCTCGTTGAGAAAGTCAGCGCCTGTGTCATTTGATTTAATTGCTGTGAATCTTGATCAAAAGCAACCTGGATTCCCAGAGCATGTATTGCCCGACTACATGGCAACGAAAGACATTCCATTTTATGTGATCGAGCGCGACACCTATTCAACGGTGAAGCGAGTGGTTCCTGAAGGGAAAACGACGTGCGCGTTATGTTCACGGCTTCGTCGCGGAACACTCTATGGATTTGCCGAAGCGAATGGCGTGACTAAGATTGCCTTAGGGCACCATCGTGATGACATTGTTGAAACCCTATTTCTGAATTTGTTCTTCGGATCGAAAATGAAGACCATGCCACCTAAACTTGTCTCAGATGACGGGCGGTATGTTGTCATTCGACCGCTTGCCTATTGCAAAGAGTCTGATCTGGCACAGTTTGCTGAGGATCAACGCTATCCGATCATTCCGTGTAATCTCTGCGGCTCTCAGCCAAATTTAAAGCGCGCGGAAATCAAAGCCATGATCGCCGATTGGGAGAAACGCTACCCAGGGCGCGTTGAAAATCTATTTCGTGGTTTGCAGAATGTGGTGCCATCCCACTTGATGGACACGGGGCTGCATCCTTTTGATAGTCCGAGCCCAGATGCGCTGTTGGCATTTCGTGCTGAGAATCCTCTCGAGGATGCGTCTGAGATTCGTGAAGCATTGGCCGAAGCCGAACTCAATCCATGGGTCGAAGAGCAAACAAATGATGCTCAGATCATCCAAACAAGTGGTGCGATTGTCCAAACCCCATAAAGCATGACGAGTGCACCAGAGAACTGTCTAAATAGATTGCTCTTCAAAGCAAAACTCACATGTGCACTTAAATAGCCTGCACCCAAGATCCCGGGCAGAGTGCCGAGCCCAAATAAAAACATTTGTGTGCCTGCTTGGCCTGCATGTGCGGTTGATGCGGACCATAAAAGTGCTGAGTACACCAATCCACAGGGTAGGAAACCCCAAGCGAGTCCGTATTGGAAAGCATGTCTTAGCGTGTCTGGAGACGCTTTTGAGCGAAGTTTATGGACGAGAGGGGTAACGTACCGGTCACCGATGTGCTCAATTGCCTGAACGCCTCGCCACAAGTTACTGATCCAGAGACCCATTAGAATTAAAACGATTCCGGCGAAGAGTCTGAACAGGACGATAAAGATTTCATGATCACCGCGAAGCCATCCGCCGAGGAGACCAAATAGAACCCCGAGTACTGTGTATGAAACGACACGCCCAAAAGAGGCACTTGTGATCAGTGTCCAAAACCGAAAACCTTGGCGGTCTTTTTCAGGAATTGACAGACTGAATGCTGCAGTAATACCGCCGCACATGACTAAGCAGTGGGCAGAACCAAATAATCCGATGAGAAATGCAGCTCCTGCTCCGATCGGATCGGTACAGAGTTGGTTAATCATCAGACTTGCGTCGCTTACGCTCTTCTTCGATTGCACGTGTGTGCAATTCGTCATCGTCATCAAAAAGAATGTCAGACCCTGAGCGCTCGAGATCATCGAACTGCTTACTTTTAACAGCCCAATTAAAAGCCCAAATCGCGAGTGCTAGTAGGATGATTGAGAGCGGGATAAGAGCGTAGATTGCGTTCATGAAATCCGATTGAGCCTTAATGCATTAGTAATGACGAAAAGGCTCGATGCCGACATACCAATCGCAGCAAGCCAGGGCGGCACGAAACCAGCCATAGCAAAGGGTACCGCGATCAGGTTGTAGACTAAAACCCAGAACAAGCTCTGGCGGATGATTTGGGTCGTTTTTTGCGCTGTGTCTCTGAGCCTAATCAAGCTTTTGAGTTCCGGGGATAACAAAACGGCACCTGCTGAAAGCCGAGTGAGATCGGATGCTTGCGCAAAAGTCACACTGCCATTGGCGGCAGCGAGAACAGGAGCATCGTTCAAGCCGTCACCGATCATGACTGAGGATTCAGTGACGTCGTTTAAGTGCGCGAGCTTTTGTTCTGGACGCAGTTGGCCGAGCGCATGATCAATTCCAAGCGTTTTTGCGACAGACTGTACGCGCTCATTTCGATCCCCGCTCAGAAGTGTGACTCGGATACCAAGCTCTTTTAATTGCGAGATCGTTTTGGCTGCGTCTGAGCGAATGGTGTCATCAAGGGCAACATTTAAGAGTGCCTGTCCTTCTCGAACTAACGTAATTTGTAGCGCTTGATCAAACTCTTGATCCATTTCGTTAGGTGTTGATTGTCGAACCTCGTATTCATGCCCATCGAATGACCCATGAATGCCTTTGCCAGGGATATGGGTAATGTTCTCGACTCGTGCAGGAGGGATGTCGGCAAATGCACGAGCGATCGGATGCGCGGTTCCCTGCTCTAGACCGCTTAAAATCGAAAGCGCTAGATCCTTATCAATATCTGCTAGAGGGTTGGCGGCGAGCCGCTGAAACTGACCTTCGGTCAGAGTGCCTGTTTTATCAAATAGCCATTGGTTCGAGCGCGCGAAGGCAAGTAAATGGGTCGGGTTGAGTAACAAAATACCCATACGTCTTAAACGCCGAATCGTGACAGTCCAGGCCGTTGGAATCGCGAGTGATAAAGCGCAAGGACAGGTGACGACTAAGACAGAGAGTGCATGTTCAAATGCAAGCTCCGGGTCTGTTGACCACCAGAGTGCGAATGTTATTGCCGAAAGCGTGAGGACTGACGCTATAAACCAACGGATCAGCGGTTCGATCCAACGCGACTCTGGGGTCTCAACGGTTTCGGCCTGTCGTGCAAGATGCTCCAAGCGGCCAAGAAATGCATTTTTCCCAATCCTCAGAACTCGCGCTTCGATCACGCTTGAACCATTGACTGAACCGGCGAGAATTTCATCGCCTGAATGAATTGCAACGGGCTCAAATTCGCCAGTCAATGCTTGCGTATCGACGGACGCAGCATGAGATACCAACGCGAGATCCACAGGAGTTTGTTGCCCAGCACCAAGTTGGATAAGGTCGCCAGGCTTCAACGCAGAGACAGGAGTCTGTTCAAATTGACCATCGCCTCGAGAGCGGGCGAGGGTGAGTGGCATTGGTCGCGACTCCACGGGCGTATCGAGCACCTGATGGCGCGCTCTCAGCTCTAAGAAGCGCCCGGTGAGAAGGAAGAGAGTGAACATGGCGACTGAATCGAAATAAACCTCTCCAAGCCCTGTTAGCGTGGCAATAATCGACGCTATCCAAGCCAGTGATAGGGCGATTGCGACAGGCACGTCCATGCCTAAGTTTTTATTTCTTAAATCGCGTATTGCGCCGGTAAAAAATGGTTGAGCCGAATACAGCATGACTGGAATCGACATCAGCAATGAGATCCAACGGAGAAAGCTACGTTGATCCTCATCGATGAATGATGCCTCGCCGACGTAAAGCGCTGTTGCGACCATCATGACCTGCATTGAGCCGATCGCTGCGATACCGATCCGTTTGATAATTTGTCTGCGTTCGGTTTTCCGCGCTTGATAGGCTGACTCATCGGTCAATAACGTGGCGGTATAACCCAGTTGATCTATCTGCCCTAGGACCGCTGCAAGACTTGCCTCATTGGGGTCCCATCGAATGGTGAGTGTTTGGCGCCCTAAATGAGCATGACTTGCCACAATGCCATGGGTTGCCTCGAGAACACGTTCGAGTAGCCATGTGCAAGCTGCACAGCGGATTTGCGGAATTGAAAGTTCGATTTCAAGAACGCCATCTTGCAGTGCGATCGTGTGCTGTTCTAAAAATTCACGATTATCAAAAAGCGACCAGTGGGTTTGTTGTTCGGGTTTCGGCGCGGTGGTATCGCGATATTGGTAAAACGATGAAAGCCCTTGTGCCTGAATCCAATCAACTGCTCCTGCGCAGCCGTGACAGCACAAAAACTGTTCTTGACCTTCAACTGTACGTTGAATGGTTTCATCAGCGGGACAAAGGTCTCCGCAGTGGAAGCAACGTTGTTCGCTAGGGGGCAACGCTCAATGGCTCTTTCAGTGGCAACAGAACCCTGGACGTAATGCGCCAAGAGTTATCTGGTGCAACCAATTCCAGATTACGCGGACCAGGAGCCATCGACGGAATCGATGCGATATAGAAACCCGGTCTGACCGCTTCTAAGTTAAACAGGATGTCATCACGTGCCCGTGTCGGAGACCGAAAAGCACCATCAATTGTTGCGACAGGCTCAGCTTGGCCAAAATCGATCGTCAGTAGCACATCGCCGGTTAACTCATCCATCGTGAGTGCTCCGGTAATGCCTAGTTCTTTTGCTTTTTCGTCACGCTCAAGGTTCTCGTTGTAGAGAACTCCTTGGCGATAGTAATCGTCAGTAACAAGACCATCATTGGTATCGATAGCGACACCAAGCATACTGAATCCCACAATCATCGATGCAACGATTGGAGCTAGGAAGAACCAGGGCCATGGTTCTTTGTACCAAGGATTTGGTTTGTTCATTTCCAACGATCAGGACCTATGAATGAAGATTCGATTGTAACCTCATTTTCAGGGTGCTTTGCCGGTTCAACAATAAAACTGATCGGTAACCGTGAGTTTGCAAGCATATCCGGCGCAATTTGCACTTGATAGACCTGAACGCGTGTTTGTCCAGGGGCTAATTCGAGGCTTGCCGGACCGATGAGGCGAGCGCTTGGATGGCCTTCAAAGTTGACTTCGTAGACTTCGTTAAACGAGGTTTTATTGAAGAGCGTCAATGTATAGGTATTTTCGATATCGCCTGTTTTTGTCTCGTGGAAGAGGGCACCACGATCGCGTGCGACCTTGGCTTCTACAGTGCTTCGGTGCGTGAGTGCATAGGCAAACGCCACACACATAATCACCATGGCGGCGCCATAGCCAATCAGGCGTGGCCGGAACCAGTGCGTTTTGCCACCGTCGAGTTCGTGTTCCGTCGCGTAACGCACAAGTCCGTGGTCGTAATTCATCTTGTCCATGATGGAGTTACAAGCATCGATACAGAGCGCACATTGAATGCACTCGTACTGGAGGCCATCACGGATATCGATTCCGGTTGGACACACTTGAACGCATAGACCGCAGTCAACACAGTCACCTTGTGAGTTGTCTGCATCGCCTGTTCGCTTGCGGCTACCTCGAGGTTCACCACGCTCGGTGTCGTAAGCGACGATTAGCGTGTCTTGGTCGAACATGACCGATTGGAAACGCGCGTACGGACACATGTGAATACACACTTTTTCCCGCATGTATCCGGCATTCAGGTAGGTTCCGACAGTGAATAGACCAATCCATAGATAGGCAGCAGTGGATGCTTGCCCCGTCCAGTGATCAATCACGAGTTCCCGAGCGGGGATGAAATACGCAACAAATGTAAAACCGGTCGCCCAAGCAACGCCGAGCCATAGCGTGTGTTTAGCCAGTTTCTTTCTAAACTTGCTAGGGGTCATCGGGCCTTTATCGAGTTTGATTCGCGCGTTGCGTTCTCCCTCAGTATGACGTTCGATGGCCATGAAAATTTGGGTCCAAACGGTCTGCGGGCAAGTGTAACCGCACCAAATGCGGCCACCGAAGACGGTGACAAAAAATAGACCGAATGCACAGATAATTAGAAGCCAGGACAGTAAAACAAGGTCTTGCGGCCAAAATGTAGCGTTGAATACGTAAAACTGACGGTCTGGAAGATTAAACCAGACCATCTGGCGATCACCCCAATTCAGCCAAGGAAACAGGTAATACATAAACAGCATGACGAGACCTGCTGTCAGACGAACATTCTGGAAAAATCCGGATGTTCCTCGTGTATAGACACCTTGTTTAGTTTGGTAGGCTGGGGTATGCCGATGAGCGAGGCGCTCACCGGCATCTGTTTGACCCTCAACCGTTGGGATACGGTCGCTCATCGGGTCACTTCTGGCTTAGGCTGTAGACGTATGCGGTGAGCAGATGGACTTTGTCTTCACCGAGACGTGGAAGTTGCGCTGGCATCACGCCCTGTCGGCCGTGACGTAAGGTTTGCTTCACAGACTCAAGTACGGTGAGATTTGGTGCTTTATAGAGCCAAACATCATCGGTTAAGTTCGGTGCGCCAAGCATTTGCATACCTTGACCTGTCGGCATATGACACGCCGCACAGTATGTTTGGAAATGCGCCTGGCCTTTGGCTGCTAGGGCTTCGTCATGTGCGCGACCAGAAAGGCTCACCACATAATGCGATGTCTCTTCAATTCCTGCATCACCTAAGATTCCCTGCCATGCTGGCATATTCGCCATACGGCCTAGGTTCAAAGATTCTTTGATCTTTTCAGGAGATCCACCGTACAGCCAATCTTCATCCGTGAGATTTGGGAAGCCATACGCGCCTTTGGCGCCCGAGCCGTGACAGACAGCACAGTTATTCGCAAACAGACGTCCACCCACTTCAAGTGCGGCAGGGTCTTTTGCAAGTTCTTCGATGGATTTTTCGCCAAACGCAGCGAAGACGGGTCCATATTTGACTTCGGCTGCAGCCATTTCTTCTTGCCACTGACCAGTTGACGACCAATTCAAGATGCCTTGGAAATTTCCGAGACCTGGATAGAGAACCAGGTAACCCAAGCCAAACACGATGGTTCCTAGGAACTTCATGTACCACCAACGTGGTAGTGGGTTATCGAATTCTTCAATACCGTCAAACGCGTGGCCGACAGTGTGTTCGGTTTCTTCTTTGTATTTCTCAGATTTTTTTACAGCTAAAACCAGCCACAAACATCCGAGGATCACGATTAACGTGATAATTGCGACCCAGATACTCCAGAAGGTCGGTAGTGAATCATTAAACATCAGTGTTTATCTCCATTCGGTGTATCGACCGGTTCGTCATCTAGAATCGAATTGGCAGCATCGTCGAAGCGCGCTTTGTTTCGCGGGCTATATGCCCACCAACCGATACCGATAAACATCACTAACATGATGACGCTAAGAACGCCGAGCCAGTCGTAATACGTCATTCCTTATCGATCCTTCATGGCAAGGCCAAGGCCCTGCAAATATGCAATCAATGCTTCAATTTCAGTTTTGCCGTGAACGGTTTCACGGGCGACTTCAATTTCTTCATCCGTGTATGGAACACCGAGCGTTTGCATGACGCGCATTTTTTGGGCTGTGTCTTCACCAGTAAGGGTTTTGGTGAATAGCCATGGGAATGACGGCATGTTCGATTCAGGGACTACATCACGCGGGTTGTACATGTGTGCACGATGCCAGTCGTCTGAGTACTTGCCGCCTAGACGCGCAAGATCAGGACCGGTTCGTTTAGAACCCCAAAGGAACGGGCGCTCCCACACCGATTCACCAGCAACTGAATAGTGGCCATAACGCTCTGTTTCAGCACGAAATGGACGAACCATCTGTGTGTGACAAACGTGGCAGCCTTCGCGGATGTAGATATCGCGACCTTCCAGTTGTAACGCAGACCAAGGCTTCATGCCTTCGATCGGCGTTGTTGTCTTTGACATGTGGAACAGTGGAACGATTTCAGCGAGACCACCGAAGCTGATCACAACGATGATCAATGCTCCGAGGAGGCCAAGACGCTTCTCAATATACTCATGTGATTTCATCTTGGGCTCCTTATGCTGCCGCTGGCTCTGGTTCGCTTGTGTCGCGAATCGTGTCTTGCTGTTTTGCATCGTTTACAGTCATGTAAACGTTATAGAGCATGATCACCATGCCAAGCAGGAAGAAGGCACCGCCGATGACTCGAACCAAATAACCTGGATAGCTCGCTTCGAGGCTATCAACGAAGCTGTAGGTGAGAGTTCCATCAGGGTTAACTGCTCGCCACATCAAACCTTGCATGATGCCGTTGACCCACATCGCAGCGATGTAAAGAACAGTACCAATGGTTGCGAGCCAGAAGTGCATGTTGATCAAGCGAGTTGAGTACATTTGTGCAATACCCAAAACCTTTGGAATCAAGTGATAGAGCGAGCCGATCGAGACCATTGCAACCCAACCCAAAGCACCTGAGTGCACGTGTCCGATTGTCCAGTCTGTGTTGTGAGACAACGCGTTGACGGTCTTGATTGACATCATTGGACCCTCGAACGTTGACATCCCATAGAACGAAAGCGACACGACTAAGAACCGAAGGATTGGATCCGTGCGTAGTTTGTGCCAAGCACCTGATAGGGTCATTACACCGTTAATCATGCCGCCCCAGCTTGGTGCGAGAAGAACGATCGACATAACCATGCCAACCGATTGCGCCCAGTCTGGAAGTGCTGAGTAATGAAGGTGGTGAGCACCGGCCCACATGTAAGTGGCAATCAAGGCCCAGAAGTGAACGATCGATAGACGGTACGAATAGACAGGGCGTCCGGCTTGTTTAGGAACGAAGTAATACATCATCCCGAGGAAGCCTGCTGTGAGGAAGAAGCCGACGGCGTTATGGCCGTACCACCACTGGATCATCGCATCCATTGCACCAGACCATACGTAATACGACTTCGTGAAGCTGACTGGGTACTGAACACTATTGACGATGTGCAGAATTGCGATTACGAGGATGAATGCACCCAAGAACCAGTTTGCTACGTAAATATGTGACGTTTGCCGCTTCGCAATCGTTGCAAAAAATACGATGGCATACGAAATCCAAACGACCGCGATCAAGATATCGATTGGCCATTCGAGTTCTGCATACTCATGCGTTGTTGTCATGCCGAGCGGGAGTGTAATGGCAGCAAGCACGATCACAAGGTTCCAGCCCCAGAAGGTGAATCTGGCAAGGTTGGGGAATGCGAGTGTTGTATGACATGTCCGTTGGACGATGTAATACGACGTGGCAAATAGCGTGCATCCACCGAACGCAAAAATCACCGCGTTTGTGTGCAGTGGACGGAGTCGTCCAAAGTGGGTCCATTCTGAGGCAAGCAGCTCGGGCCAGACCAACTGAGCCGCGATGAGCACACCGACAGCCATTCCAACAATACCCCAGACAACAGCCATGATCGCAAAGTGGCGAACGGTCCTGTAGTCATAAGCAGGGTGTGCTACAGCGTTAGACATCCTGATCCTTCCTTTTATGACAAAAATATCTATAGTTAGTTTAAATAGTTATATGCGCAGGTGGAAGCATTCCAAAGACTAAGACGAACGAAATGAGCTCGTTCATGAAAAAAATGCGACTTCACTGCATGTTGTGGTTATTATGATGGGAAAGGTTAGTATAAAACGGTTATAAGCCACGATCTACCGAATTTGTTATTGAGTTATGTCAAGAAGCCGATAATTAGATGAAACTGCAACAGCTTCGTTATATTTGTGAAGTCGCGAATCACGATCTTAATGTGTCTGCCACCGCACAAAGTCTGTTCACTTCTCAGCCTGGAATTTCTAAGCAAATCCGGCTCCTCGAGGAAGAGTTGGGTGTGGAGGTGTTTGCGCGAAATGGCAAACATTTGGTTTCGATTACACCTGCCGGTGAAGAAGTGTTGCGGGTCGCTAGCGAAATCCTCCATAAAGTAGATGCCATTAAACAAATTTCCCAAGAGTTCTCAGATGAGACCAAGGGCGTGCTCTCGATTGCGACAACGCATACTCAGGCTCGTTATGTGCTTCCACCAATTATTAATCAGTTTATGCGCGAGTATCCCGAAGTGTCATTGCAGATGCAGCAGGGAACTCCAGCGCAGATCGCTGAGATGGCGGCTGGGGGCGACGTTGATTTTGCTATCGCCACAGAAGGTTTAGAGCATTTCTCGAACCTGTTATTGATGCCTTGCTATCAGTGGAATCGAGCAGTCATTGTCCCGAAAGACCATCCACTGGCTCAGCTTGATGGGCCTCTGACACTGGCCGAGCTTGCTCGTCATCCGATCGTGACATACGTGTTTGGTTTTACCGGTCGTTCGCGGTTGGATGAGGCGTTTGAGCAGGAAGGGTTGTCGCCGAAGGTGGTGTTCACAGCAGCGGATGCGGATGTCATTAAAACCTATGTTCGGTTAGGCCTAGGTGTTGGAATCGTCGCTGACATGGCGCATGACCCGCAAACAGATGGTGATTTGGTGACCGTCAATGCGAGTCATCTGTTCAGCCCGAGTGTGACGTCTATCGCGTTTCGTCGAGGGACATTCCTTCGAGGATATATGTACCGGTTTGTCAATTTGTTTGCGCCACACCTGTCGCGTGAAGTGATCGGTAAGTTCCTCAGAAGCCAAGGTCGTGCCGAAGCTGAAAAGATTTTTGAGTCAGTTGACGTTCCGTTGCTTTGAGAGCCCAGCCCTCTGTTGATGTTCGGTTTCTCGATCGTGAAGATTACCGATTAGCCATTCATGTCGCTGAAAACCGAGAAGGTTTCGGTGATCTTATCTTGCTACATGGAGCCGGGGTTGCCTCTGAAGCGACATGGTACCCGATGCTCTCCGCTTTTCAGTCGTACCGTCGCGTGATATGCCCAGACCTACGTGGCATGGGTCGGTCTCACGCCCTTGATTTCGAAGATCGTGCGATTAGTGCAACCATCGTTGCTGATGATGTCGATGCGATGCTCGATGAGTTCTCGGTCACGCAGTGCCAGATGGTTGGGTATAGTTTTGGTGGGCTCATTGCATTGATGGTGAATGCGTTACGCCCAGGCGTTGTGGATGATTTGGTACTTTTGGAACCAGCGCTTTTAGAGCGTGCGTCGCTTGAGGCGTTACGAGAGTTGCGATCACGTTATGCGATAGCTGCATCTTCACTGTTAGCAGAAGATGATCCAGTCATTGGTGTGACACAATTTTTAGACCTGATTTCACCCAACCGTTCAACGCATCCTCGCGTTGAGCGTATGACGGTTCAGCGTTTGGCGAGTCGTCCAAAGGGTCTTGCGTATGCATTGATTGCTGTCAATGAAGCCGCTTGGCACATTGATCGGATGGACTTGATCGATCAAGTACCGCGAACCTTGAGTCTTGTGGGTTCAAAAAGCGTCGATGACGCTCATGCGTTCCATCAAATCTTGGCGTCTTCTAAAGAGCGATGGTTTTATCAATCAGTCCCAGGCGTTGATCACGCTCTGCCTTATCAAAAACCAGGCGTATGCGCAGACTTAATTTGCGCGCATTTTGGTCGTTAACGCGCCACTTTACGTTTGCCAGTGACTTGAAGAATCCGGGCACTGATTTCTTCAACAGATCGTTCGGTTGTTGATAAAAAAGGAATCGCATGTCTGCGGTAGAGCGCTTCGACTTCGTTAACCTCGTACTGGCACTGTTTGAGTGACGCGTATCGAGACTCAGGCCGGCGCATCTCTCGGATCGCTTGCAATCTCTCCGGGTCAATCGTTAATCCAAATAGTTTGGCTTTATGCTTCCTTAACGTGTCGGGAAGTTGATCGTCATCGAGATCATCTTCAGTCAAAGGATAGTTGGCTACCTTAAGCCCGTATTGCATTGCCAGATATAAGCTAGTTGGCGTTTTACCTGAGCGCGATACACCAATGAGGATGAGGTCTGCTTGATCGTAATAACGAATTCGGGCGCCGTCATCGTTATCAAGCGCAAAGTTAATTGCATCAATGCGTCGCGCATATTGACCATCAGGTGCGACCGCGTGACTCATCCCCACTGAATAACTTGACCCTTGGCCAAGCTCTCGCTCAAGAGGTTTTAAGAATGTTTGGAAGATATCAACTAAAAAGCCGTTGCAATCAGCAAGAACGTCACGCACCTCTTGATTCACAATTGTGTCGAAAACGATCGGTGTAATGTTGTGTTCAATGCCCGCGGCGTTGATTTCTGACACTGCTTTTTTCGCTTTTTCAACACTATCGATATAAGGCAGCGTGGTCTTATCAAACCGTACCGTGTTGAATTGGCTCAATAAAGCTTGTCCTAAGCCTTCGGCGGTCAGACCAGTTCCATCTGAAATAAAGAATACTGGACGAATTTCTGAGGTCATATTTGGTTCCAAATCATTTATACTATGCCGCTTTATCGATGGCCGTTTGACGTTTCTCGAGGCAGTGCAAGGAAGCGAGCTCAAGATTAGTCTGCGTCAGCGGTTTCTTAGACACAAGACGGAAGGGGATTCCTTTTGGACAATTATATCCTTTGGTTCGATGAGCTCGGCATGAATGATGTTGAGCGCGTTGGTGGAAAAAACGCATCACTTGGCGAAATGATTTCGAATCTGGCTGGAGCTGGAGTGAGCGTGCCGAATGGGTTTGCGACAACTGCGCATGCTTATCGCGAATTTTTGGCCCATGAAAACCTAGCAGATCGCATTAATCAGGCGCTCGCAGCGTTAGACGTTGAAGACGTCAACGCGTTAGCTAAAACAGGTGCAGAGATTCGTTCATGGATTATTGATACACCGTTCCAACCAGCTCTCGACCAGGCAATTGAAGACGCATTTGCAAAAATGACAGCCGACAATGCCGGTATGAAAGTAGCGGTTCGTTCATCTGCTACTGCAGAAGATCTGCCTGACGCGTCGTTCGCTGGTCAGCAGGAAACATTCTTAAATATCTCTGGGATTGAGAACGTTAAGCATGCGATCAAGGAAGTATTTGCTTCATTGTTCAATGATCGCGCGATCTCATATCGAGTGCACCAAGGATTTGCACATGAACTCGTCGCTTTGTCGGCTGGTATCCAGCGCATGGTCCGTTCTGAGACAGGTGCTGCTGGTGTCATGTTTACGATGGATACAGAGAGTGGCTTCCGTGATGTGGTATTTGTGACCGCTGCCTATGGTCTGGGTGAGACGGTCGTACAGGGTGCTGTTAACCCCGATGAATTCTATGTGCATAAGCCGACGCTTGACGCAGGTCGTCCAGCCGTTTTGCGTCGAACACGCGGCTCAAAGTTGATCAAGATGGTGTATGCGGACTCGTCGAAGCCAGGTCGTTCAGTTGAGACTGTTGACGTCGATCCAGCGGAGCGCCGTCAGTTCTGTGTGACCGATGCAGAAGTTGAGTCGCTTGCACGTCAGGCGCTAATCATCGAAAAACATTATGGTCGTCCGATGGATATCGAGTGGGCGCGTGATGGTGATGATGGCCAGCTATATATCGTTCAGGCGAGACCAGAGACAGTTCAAAGTCAGCAAGATGGTCGCCAAATGGAACGTTTTGTTCTCAAAGAAAAGAGCGAAGTGCTTGCTCAAGGGCGAGCCATTGGTCAAAAAATCGGTCAGGGTACCGTTCGTTTGGTCAAAGACATCTCGAAGATGGATGAAGTTCAACCCGGTGATGTTCTTGTTACCGATATGACAGACCCTGATTGGGAGCCTGTGATGAAGCGAGCATCTGCGATTGTAACCAATCGTGGGGGTCGTACATGTCACGCAGCGATTATCGCTCGGGAATTAGGTATCCCAGCTGTTGTCGGTTGTGGTGATGCAACCGAGTTGCTCTCGACTGGAGTCGATGTGACCGTCAGTTGTGCTGAAGGTGACACGGGTCATATCTATGAAGGGATCTTGAAGTACGATCACCGCGTGACCAGCGTTGACGCGATGCCTGAGCTTCCATTCAAAATCATGATGAATGTCGGTAATCCCGACCGTGCATTTGATTTCCAGCGCCTCCCGCATGCAGGGATTGGTTTGGCACGTTTAGAATTCATCATTAACCGAATGATTGGTGTGCATCCGCGTGCTTTGATGGATTACGACACCTTGCCTGCAGACTTAAAAGAAGAAATTGCAGAGCGTATCGGTGGTTATGCAAGCCCGACAGATTTTTATGTTGAAAAACTGGTTGAGGGTATTGCGACGCTCGGCGCGTCATTTGCACCTGAGCGCGTGATTGTGCGTTTGTCAGACTTCAAATCAAACGAGTATCGCAACCTTATCGGTGGGCCGTTGTACGAACCTGAAGAAGAGAATCCAATGCTTGGATTCCGTGGGGCATCTCGTTACATTTCGGAATCATTCCGCCCATGTTTTGAGTTCGAATGTCGTGCTCTGAAGAAGGTGCGTGACGAGATGGGGCTGACCAATGTTGCCATCATGGTGCCATTCGTTCGGACCCTCGATGAAGCGGCGGCCGTGATTGAACTGTTGAAAGAAAACGGTCTCGAGCGTGGTAAGAACGGTCTCGAAGTCATCATGATGTGTGAGCTTCCGTCAAATGCTGTTTTGGCCGATGAGTTCCTTGAGTATTTCGACGGTTTTTCAATCGGTTCAAACGATCTGACGCAGTTGACGTTGGGGCTGGATCGCGACTCTGGAATCATCGCAGATGCGTTTGATGAGCGTAATCCAGCTGTGAAATTCTTGTTGTCTCGTGCGATCGCGGCATGTAACAAAGCCGGTAAATACATCGGTATTTGTGGACAGGGACCTTCAGACCACCCCGACCTTGCATTCTGGTTGATGGAGCAGGGAATTGACTCGGTGTCACTGAACCCAGATACAGTCTTGGAGACTTGGTTCTTCTTGGCCGATGCTCAGGATAACAAGTGATGAAATCCACGCCGGATTTGTGTGATGCCTATGAGGGCGGAATCTCCGTCCTCGAGCCTCTGTTTACTAACTTTGGTGGTCGTGAACGGTTCTATGGTGAGGTCGTCACGGTCAAATGTTTTGAAGACAACTCCAAGGTGAAAGAGCTCGCAGGTACTGCCGGCAACAATCGCGTTATGGTTGTCGATGGTGGTGGCTCACTTCGGCGTGCGCTACTTGGCGATATGATTGCTGCCAATGCGCTCGCTAATGGTTGGGCAGGTTTTGTGATTTATGGCTCGATACGCGATGTGGATGAGCTTGGCGCAATGGATCTCGGTGTTCAAGCGCTTGCGACAAATCCGATGAAGACTGAAAAGAAAGGTATTGGTGACATTGATGTCGCTGTAACTTTTGCCGGTGTGACAATCCACCCTGGTGATTTCATTGCATGCGACAACAACGGAATTGTGGTGTCACCAGTCGCTCTTGACGTTTAAGACGCTCATAGTCAGGCATAAAAAAACCCCGACACCCTGAGGTGCCGGGGTTTTTTATTGATTGCGTTTAGGCAATCTCTGTCACAGGAATATTCGCTTCCTTCGCTTTTGCCTGGAACTCGGCAATCTGATGGAAGTTCATATAACGGTAGATGTTGTCAGCCATTGAGTCGATGTCTTTGGCAAACTCCATGTACTCAG
>CAJXTO010000014.1 GCA_913061245.1 uncultured Oceanospirillales bacterium | reverse complement strand
AAAGGCATGCTGCCACGCAACCCTCTTGGACGTGCAATGTACCGGAAGCTGAAAGTATATGCGGGTCAAGAGCACCCACATGATGCGCAGCAACCTGAAACTCTGACTCTGTCATAGGACAAGACATGGCGACTACACAGAATTACGGAACAGGCCGCAGAAAGACATCGACAGCTCGTGTGTTTTTGCGTCCCGGCTCTGGCCAAATCACGATCAACGGCAAAGCGCTTGACGATTATTTCGGTCGTCAAACATCTCGCATGGTTGTTCGTCAGCCACTCGAGTTGGTTGAGATGGTTGAGAAGTTTGATGTTGTGATCACTGTTGAAGGCGGTGGTGCATCTGGACAAGCAGGTGCGATTCGTCACGGTATCACGCGTGCATTGGTCGAGTATGATGAAAACCTGAAGGGCGATCTTCGTCGTGCAGGATACGTTACTCGTGACGCGCGTGAAGTTGAGCGTAAGAAAGTGGGTCTTCGCAAAGCGCGTAAGCGTCCACAGTTCTCGAAGCGTTAATTCGCTGTCGATTCTCGAGAAAACCCGCTTTTGCGGGTTTTTTTGTGCCATAAAGCCTCGAACTTTTAGATCAAAAGGCTATAACGCGCTTGCTTGAGTCGTCGTCACTCTCTAAAATATTGCAAGCAAATTTGCCCCCAACAACGATCTGAAGGACACATCATGACTGATGCAGTCGTAACCGAAGTGGAGCAGCCCGCTGACACTTCGCGTCGTAAATTTTTAGTTGGTGCTACAACGGCACTAGGTACTGTTGGTACCGTGGGTATCGCAACGCCATTTGTTGCTTCGTGGAATCCGAGTGCGAAAGCGAAAGCGGCCGGCGCTCCGGTTAAAGTTGATGTTTCAAAAATCCTTCCTGGTGAGCAGATCCGTGCCGAATGGCGTGGTAAGCCTGTGTTCATTCTGCGTCGTACGCCAGAAATGTTGGAAGGATTAAAAGCAACTAACGATCAAGTCGCTGATCCAAATAGTGAAGTGCCTCAACAGCCTGCATACGCCACAAATGAAGCGCGATCAATTAATCCCGAGATCGCTGTTCTTGTGGGTATTTGCACGCATTTGGGCTGTTCGCCACAGTTCCGGCCTGAAGTTGGGGCCCCGGATTTAGGTGATACATGGCAAGGTGGTTATTTCTGCCCGTGTCACGGTTCGAAGTTTGATTTGGCTGGACGCGTCTATAAGGCTGTTCCTGCGCCAACGAATTTGCTCGTGCCGCCGCACTCTTATGAGAGCGATAACGTTCTTATCATTGGTGTTGATGAGGAGAATGCATAATGGGTTTGCGTAAAACTGAAGCGACAGGATTGGTTGGTTGGATTGACCAACGACTGTCGATCATGGATGCGTGGAACAATCACCTCGCACAATATTGGGCACCAAAAAACTTTAACGTTTGGTATTTCTTTGGATCACTTGCTCTCCTTGTTCTGGTTAACCAAATCCTCACGGGTATTTGGCTGACAATGAGCTATGAGCCAAGTGCTGAAGGTGCCTTTGCATCTGTCGAATACATTATGCGTGACGTGGAAATGGGTTGGTTGATCCGTTACATGCACTCGACAGGGGCATCAGCCTTCTTCGTGGTTGTTTATCTCCACATGCTCCGCGGGATCATGTATGGCTCGTATCAGAAGCCACGTGAACTGATCTGGATCTTCGGAATGGCCATTTATCTTCTATTGATGGCTGAAGCGTTCATGGGATACCTGTTGCCTTGGGGACAAATGTCATACTGGGGTGCACAGGTTATCGTCTCGCTATTCTCCGCGATTCCTGTGATCGGTGCGGATTTGGCGCAGTGGGTTCGTGGTGATTACCTCATCAGTGGTATCACGCTCAACCGTTTCTTCGCGTTACACGTCATTGCGTTGCCATTGGTCATTGCAGGACTCGTGGTATTGCACATCCTTGCGTTGCACGAAGTGGGTTCGAATAACCCAGACGGTATCGATATCAAAGACAATAAGGACGCAAACGGTAAGCCGGTCGATGGCATTGCTTTCCATCCGTATTACACAGTGAAAGATATCGCTGGTGTTGCGGTCTTCTTGTTCGTCTTCTGCGTGGTGATCTTCTTCTTCCCTGAAATGGGTGGTTACTTCCTTGAGCATGCGAACTTCGAGCCTGCGAACCCACTAAAGACTCCTGAGCACATTGCGCCGGTTTGGTACTTCACGCCGTTTTACGCCATGCTCCGAGCGATTACATTCCCAATGTTCGGTTTGGACGCGAAGTTCTGGGGTGTGGTTGTCATGGGTGCAGCGATTGCAATTTTGTTCGTCTTGCCATGGCTTGATCGCAGTCCAGTGCGGTCGATTCGTTACAAGGGTAACTTGTCGAAAATCATGTTGGTGTTGTTCGCAATTGCCTTCGTGATGCTAGGTATTTTAGGTGCTCTACCATCGACACCAGTGCGTACTGCATTGGCTCAGTTAGGTACTGCGATCTACTTCCTATTCTTCCTTGCGATGCCTTGGTATACCCGTTGGGAATCGACGAAGCCTGTTCCAGAGAGGGTAACGAAATGAAATTAGTTTGGACTGTAGTCTTTTCATTAGTCTCGTCGGTTGCTGTTGCTGCTGGCGGACCAGGTTATCCACTTGAGCACATCCAGCCTGATTACGATGACAAAGCATCGCTTCAGCGCGGACTGGCGACCTATACGCATTACTGCATGGGTTGCCACTCGTTGAGTTATCAGCGTTACGAGCGCACGGCTAGTGATCTTGGTATTGATCCAGATGTCATGGTCGAAGCCATTGTTCCATCTGACAAGAAGATCGGTGATTTAGGTACGATTGCGATGCCATCGAAAGGTGCTGCTGAGTGGTTTGGTGCTCCACCGCCTGATCTCACACTTGTTGCACGTAAGCGTTCTCCAGAGTGGGTATATACTTACTTAAAAACGTTTTACGTTGATCCATCACGCCCACTTGGTGTGAATAACAAGGTATTCCCTAAAGTCGGTATGCCGCACGTACTTGAGCCACTTCAGGGTGTTCAGCGCACAGTCTGTAAGGAAGCGCCGATTCGTGTGAACGGAACAGTGCAGACAGACTCAATTTCAGGCCAGCCACTGACCGAGAATCAGTGCGGAATTCTTGAGGTTGTTGAGGGCACAGGGAAGTTAACGGCAGCGGAATACGATCAGTTGATCTACGATCTGGTAAACTTCCTAGAATATGTCGGTGAGCCTTCCAAAGCGAAAGCGCACGACATGGGCATTTATGTGCTGTTGTTTATCATGCTCTTCTTCGTATTTGCGTACTTGTTGAAGCGTGAATACTGGAAGGATGTGCATTAAGCACAACCAAGCCTAAGTTCTACGAACAGCCGGCTTAAGCCGGCTGTTTTGTCTGTTTACGGAGATTGAAATACTTATGTCACTCGTGACGAAACGCTCAACCATGACCTTTTTCTCAGATCCAACTGATCACATGTCGCATCGCGTACGTATCGTGTTGGCAGAAAAGGGAGTAACAGTCGATATCGTTGATTGCGATCCGGATGACATTCCAGAAGAAGTGTCAGAGATCAACCCGTATAACAATCTACCTACGCTTTTGGATCGTGATTTGGTGCTCTATGAACCCAATATCATGATGGAATATTTGGACGAACGGTTTCCGCATCCACCATTGCTTCCGGTCTACCCGGTCGCACGAGCCAATGCTCGGATGTTTCTCCATCGGATCGAGAAAGAATGGACGCCATTGATTCGTACAATCGAAGCAGCAAAGCGCAACAACAAGCGTTCGCCATCAGCAGCTAAAGAGCTCAAAGAGCAATTGGTCGCTGTTGCGCCAATCTTTGAAGAAATGCCCTATTTTATGAGTGAAGAGTTTTCACTTGTCGACTGTACAGTCGCTCCAATTTTGTGGCGTTTACCGCACTTGGGCGTTGAATTGCCGCCGAAACAAACACGCGGATTGCAGGATTACCAATATCGCATGTTTAACCGGGATGCATTCCAGGCAAGTCTGTCTGAAGCTGAACGGGAAATGCCTCGTACATAATCGATGGCACTCGGTTCTTCACGTCCCTACTTGATACGTGCCCTCTACGACTGGATTGTCGATGGGGGCGAAGACCCATACGTAGTCGTCGATTGCTTCTACCCAGGGGTTGAAGTCCCTGAATCGCACGTGAAAGATGGTCAGATTGTTCTGAACCTTGCGCCACGCGCGTTGAACGCTTGGAACATGTCAGATTTTGGCCTGATGTTTCAAACCCGATTTGGCGGTATTCCAACTGACTTGGTCTTGCCTTATGGTTCGATTACAGCGATTTACGGCAAAGAATCTGGGCTTGGAATGGCTTTTGGTCAAGAGCCCGGCGGTGCGCCTGAATTACCCGATGCTGATTCGCCGACTCCAACGTTTGAGCCAGTCAAAGATGAGACTTCAGGCGACCAACCTGCTGAGCCGCCCAAGCGTGAGCGGCCAGCTCTTCGCATTGTGAAGTCTGACGACTAATCGATGTATTCAAATACGCGGACAATGCGTTTGACTCCGCGAACTGAGCTCACCACATTTTCTAATGCAGCCGCTTCCGTTTTCGATACGAAGCCCATCACGTACACAACACTGTTTTCAGTGGTGATCAAAGTTCGTTGATAGACGTCCCGACCGAGGTCTTTTAACACCAGTGCTTTAACCTGGGTTGAGATCGTCAAATCGTTAATCTCAGAGATGATCGTTGCTTTGCCTGCGATCTCGAGTTGATTGATCACTCGCACAACACCTCGATGCTGTGTCGCTACTTTTTCGGCGATCTGGCGCGCATCTTCAGAGGGCACTTGTCCCGCGACTAATACGACGCCGTTATAGACCTTGACGTTGATATTGCTGACTTTAAGCTCGGGAGATGCTTTTTTTAAATTCACGGCGATTGCAATTTCAGCAGTTTCATCATCGATAAATTGCCCTGCAGTGCGACTTCCCCGATTATCGGAAATTGGCTCTGACGTGGTTGAATCAATGACGGTTGCGCAGCCTGTCAAAAGGCCAAGCATGAGTGTTGCTAAGATTAGAGGAAAACGCATCATCAACTCCTTGGACTAGCCGAATATTTGTAGATCAATCAATTCGCTTAAGCAATGAACTAGCATCAAGTGCTGCTCGCGAACTGTGGTTGGATGTTCAGAGTTTACTCGAATCTCTGTGTCTCCGTAATTGAGTAGCGGTGATATCTCACCACCATCTCCTCCGGTAAGGGCAACTACCGGTAATTCAAGCTCATGAGCGGCAACAACCGATTGAACCAAGCTCGACCGCGTTCCGGTAGCGGATACCACAAGCATGCTATCGCCCGACTTCCCAAGAGCTTTGACTTGTCGCGAATATTTTTCAGAGCGAGATTCATCGGTCAGCGAACTCATTGTGATGGCATCAGCGTTTAATGCGATCGCTGGAAGTCCTGGTCGATCCCGCTCAAACCTGTGCATCAGATGCGCCGCAAAGATTTGACCAATTGCTGCTGATGAGCCGGTCCCAATAACAAGAATTTTTCCATCATTAAGAATGCAGTCGGTCAGTGTTTTTGCAGCCGTAACAAGCCGTGGAGCAAGTTCAAAACTGTGTTGTAGCGCGTCGGTCGCTTTGGCGATTCGCATCGCGATCCGTTCTTCGAGCACCTCATTATTCTGCATCAAGCAACTCCGACTGCAGCAGCGATGGGAGTGGCTCCCACAGGTTAGCAACGACCTCTTCGTCACTCGTCACCTGGATAGTAGACAACTGGCGATGAATCATCGAATCAGCACCCAATGTCAGGTAACCCGTTTGCCCTTGAATTGATGTTGAGCCACCGAAACCGAGTTGCATTGCCATGGACATCGCATCGATCCCAACGCCAACCAATGAGCCAAAAACACCCTGGGCGTTTGTCCGCCCTGCAAGCACTTGTTTCTCATCGGTTCCTAAGTCCCAAGGAGTCACCACTAATTGGCTGTTGCGAAGATCTTCGGCAATGTCCTTAAGATCCGGCCGGTAGGCACCAATCAAATACACCGGTGTTTGATCGAGGTAATAGAAATCAAGTAGAGGTCGTATTTGTTGCGCCTTTTTCGGGTCGGTATGAACGACAACTGCAGTCATGTCCTGTCGAATTCTCGGGGTGTGTTCGAGTCGAAGACCTAGCGTCTTTGATAATTCACGGCGCCGGTTTTGACTGTCATTAACGCCAAACGCTTTGGTAATGGCTGTTTCAGGCTTTTTTGCATCCAGCGCAAACCTCCCACCAGATGAGCCGCCGACAAAAGTGAGTTGATCACTAATCGCTTCTGCGGCCCTGAGCCCTAAAGGCGAATCTGCGTGCAATACGACAACACGTGGACGGTCCGCCTCGCGTGCAATTTGGTTGACCGTGGATTCGGCATCGTCCTCGATTGCTAAACTTAAGCTGTAAGCTGGAGAATCAAGATTGAGCGAGTCGGTTTTGATGCGATTCAAAACCAAAACGGGCATTCGCGGTTTCGATTCAAGTAATGCGACGACCTTGTCCTTTTGCAGTGGGCCGATAATGAATTCAGATTGGCTTGATTGTCCGGTTGCTATCAGCTCATCACGAGACATCTTTTCTGTATCAATGATATGGAGCGCAACCCCAAGCTCGGATTGCCGTTTTTGGTACTCAAATAATATCCCATCGCGGATAGCGCGCCCGGCGTTTCCCAGATCACCTGACAAAGGCAGTAAAACAGTGACATCAAAGTCTTTAGGTGGCTCGACCGATGTCAGGAAATCGTAATCTTGTAGGTTGGCTTTTAGCAGTGGGTGCATTCGGTACTTTCTGAGCCACTGTTGTATACCGTCGTCAGAGGGTGTCTTTTTCAATAGCAGGGCATGAGCCATGCCAGCCAATAGATCAGTGCCAACACTTAAGTCTTGAAGCAGGCGTTCTGGGAGCTCTTCAAGTTCTCCAAGGATGCGGCGTGATGCTGCGTTAAGCGCATTGTCGTCAAGATAGCGAAGCCTTTCTGCGTCGAATCTCAGTGCTGCGATCGACATATTAAGCTGTCGATAGGCTTGGCCTTTGATGCGCAACACATCTGCTCGCTGCTCCTTTGAAAGGGATTTTGGATCAATCGTGTTGATCGTCAGGATGGCAAGCTCGGGCTCATTTTGAGACAGTTTTTCAGACGCTGCCTCAATTGGATTTTTAAGGGGTTGGGCTATTTCAACCGGAGGCTCAATGACACTTGGTGTTGAGGGCACGGGTTCGGTTGTCTCAGTCGATGTCATTGGTTCGGCCGGAGTCGGCGCAACAGGCGTCTCATCAATTGGCTGAATTGAAGGCATGACGTTCAGTGGTATGACTTCAGATCGCTCAGGCATGACAGGCTCAGGTCGCACAGGAGGGATGCTTGGCACCGTCTCAGGTTGCGGTATCTGACGTGTGATTGGTGACAACTCTGTTCTTGCGATCTCACGAGACCGTCGATTCCAGTCGATTTGTTTGGGTAAGACCGGTTCTTGATACGCCTCTGTAGACTCGCCAGTTTGCGGCGTATAGCTTTGAGATATTTCCGGTCTTGGAATTTCAGTGACAGGCGGCCGCACTTGCTGTTGGCATCCTGCGATGAACGCCATTCCGACTAAAGCGCTTGTTCTAATAATGGTTTTTCGTGCAGGCTTTACGCGTAACAACAAATTGGTACCTACAGTGTCACAAGATCAACAGACTCACACTCTACCATCAGCGCTTTACATTGTCGCAATGCCGATTGGTCAATGGAGTGATCTCTCTTCTCGGGCGATCGATGTGTTGAGCCGTGTTGATATAATTCTAGCCGAAGATACTCGCGTTAGCGGGCAGATTTTGAAGTCTGTCGGTGTAACCACGCGGATGGTGTCATTAAATGCACATTCTGAAGCAGGGAAAGCTGACCGAGTGATTGAATCGTTGGAATCACAGCAGTCGCTCGCGCTGATCTCAGATGCCGGAACACCAGGGATTAGTGATCCAGGGCGGTTACTTGTTGATAAGGTCGTTGAAAAAGGCTTTCAGGTGGTCCCGGTTCCAGGTCCCTCGGCATTAACAGCGGCATTGTCGGTGAGCGGCTTCCCAGCAGCGCCTTCCCACTTCTTCGGCTTTCTCTCGACGAAATCCAGCGCGCGCGATCAAGAGCTTGAGCAAGCACTGTCTCATAATGGAACGCTCATTTTTTATGAAGCGCCGCATCGGATCGTGGACTTTGCAGAGCGATTGGATCAAAAAGCTCGTGGGAGAAAAGTGATGTTTGCTCGAGAGCTGACGAAAACGCATGAGCAACTCATTCGTGTCGTTGCAGGAGAGTGCGCGAACTGGTTTTCTGCAAATCCTGATCGAATACGAGGAGAATTTGTCGTTTTGGTGGGGCCTGCGAGCACTGAGCGAGCACAATCGAGTATCGATGCAGATCAGATTCTTCGCGTTCTTTCTCGCGAATTACCACCATCAAAGGCGGCTTCATTGGCCTCTGAGCTCACAGGTATCCCCAAACGAATCTTGTATCGTCAATTGACTGATGAGTCTGAAGAATAGACACTGCGCGCGAGTTAGCCAGGCAATCGCTGCTGTTTTACAGGAGAGGAAAGTCCGGGCTCCTCGAGGCAAGGTGCCAGGTAATCCCTGGGGGGCGTGAGCCTACGGAAAGTGCAGCAGAGAGCAGACCGCCGACATCGTCGGTAAGGGTGAAAGGGTGCGGTAAGAGCGCACCGCATCAGTGGTAACACGTGATGGCAAGGTAAACCCCACCTGGAGCAAGACCAAATAGGAATCCGTTCGGCGTGCCTCGCGTTGGATTCGGGTAGGTCGCTTGAGCATAACGGTGACGTTATGCCTAGATGAATGATTGTCCACGACAGAACCCGGCTTATCGGCTAACTCAAATTTTCTCCACTTTAACCCACTTCTAAAATCATGCTGTCGTGATGCGTTTTTTCACGCATTGATCAAATTAATTTTTTCATATTTTTTAACATCTTAAACTCTAGTTTGAATGCTTGGATTCAGAGTCTGTGCGTAATGGCATCACTATGATTTGACTGTCCTTTGGTGGGTAAATAGAGTTCTCATGTGGGAGAAAGTGGTGTGTTGTGGGTAAAGACGTTGTTTTGACCCAGAATGACCCTAGGAGAAGACAGTGTTTCGCGGGATCAACCCGATCAACTTGGATGCAAAAGGGCGCGTGGCGTTACCGGCAAAATACCGGGACCGCGTGACCGACCGCTGTGATGGCCACATGGTCCTCACTGTGCATCCGTTCGACCGCTGTCTTCTGCTCTATCCACTTGCTGACTGGGAGGTGATCGAATCCCAAGTCAATGCACTCCCAAACTCAACGAGCCGCCAGGCTCGGCGCCTTCAGCACCTGATGGTCGGTTATGCGACTGAACTTGATCTCGATGCGGCAAATCGTCTTCTCCTCCCCGCGATGCACCGAGATCACGCTGAACTTGATAAACGATTGATCCTGGTTGGGCAGGGTCAGAAGTTCGAGATCTGGAGCGAGGCGCGCTGGACTTCGATGACAGAGGCATACCTCAACGAATCAGTTGATGAAGATGGCTCTGTCGAATTGATCAATTTGTCGCTGTAAGGGAGGGTGCGATGAGTCACATACCAGTGCTACTTCACGAAGCGCTGACCGCCCTCTGTATTCAGGGCGATGGTACCTATCTTGATTGCACATTTGGTCGTGGCGGTCACTCGCGTGCCATTTTGGCCGAGCTTGATGAGAATGGCCGTTTAATTGGTCTTGATCGTGACCCCTCAGCTGTAGCTGTTGGCAAAGATCTGGCAGAAACAGATTCTCGGTTTGATATCGTGCATATCGCTTTTTCAGAACTTGAGTCTGCGCTTGATGGCTTGTCTATCTCTCATGTAAACGGCGTATTGATGGATCTGGGAGTGTCTTCTCCTCAGTTGGATGAAGCCGCGCGCGGATTTAGTTTTCAAGCAGATGGTCCGCTCGATATGCGCATGGACCCCACTTCAGGTGAGTCAGCTGCAGATTGGATTGCTCGTGCTGATGCCGATGAAATTGCGCATGTACTCTGGGTGTTTGGTGAAGAGCGATTTTCTCGCAGGATTGCGCGGGCAATTGTTGAGGCGCGTGATATCGAGCCAATAGTAACAACGGCTCAGTTGAGCAAAATTGTCAGTGATGCGCAGCCTAAAAAAGATCAGAACAAGCATCCTGCGACACGCGCTTTCCAAGCGATTCGGTTGTACATCAATGGTGAGCTCTCCGAAGTAGAGAAGGGTCTTGAGGCCGCGGTAAATCGGCTCGCAGTTGGTGGTCGACTGGCCGTGATTTCCTTTCATTCATTGGAGGATCGTCTCGTAAAGCGCGCGCTTCGAGATGCGTCGCGTCCACCGCAGGGTGATCCCCGGATGCCTCTTCCTGATACAGCAGCCAAGCCAAAGCTGAAGCTTGTTGGGAAGGCGATTAAAGCAGGGCCTGATGAGTTGAGCGTGAATCCGCGGGCTCGAAGTGCGGTACTCCGTATTGCCGAACGGACGGAGGCGGCCTGATGCAGTGGTTTCATCGCTCAGACATCTGGTTGTCGATCTTGTTGGTGATCGGTGTCGTTGTGACCTCGATCTATATTGTAGAGACGGCCTACCAAACGCGTCAGCTGTATTCATCGTTACAGGAGCTTCGTGCCGAGCGTGATCGCCTCACCATTGAGTGGGGCCGACTGATGCTCGAGCGTGGTGCTGTATCTGCCGATATGCGAATCGATGCAATGGCTCGTTACAGCTTGTCTCTCGGCTCACCTGAAACAGGTGATGTGATGTTGATGGAGCGTCCGCAATGAGTGTTTCAAAACGTCAAGCATCAAGTCGTTGGAGATTATGGTTCGTTGGATCCGTCTTGGGTCTCTTGGTGATGACGGTATGTGGTCGCCTCGTCTGGTTGCATGTCTTTGAGACCCAGCATTTGAAAGATATTGGTGATGAAATCACGATTCGTTATCAAAAAATCCCAGCTTATCGCGGAATGATCACCGATCGTTTTGCGCAACCTTTAGCAATTTCAACTCCTGTCGCTGCGATTGCGGTGAGACCTAAGAAGCTCTCAGATTCGGCTTGGCCTGAAAAACTCGCGCCTTTGATGGATGCAGATGCTGGGAAGTTGCGGGATCGTGTTGCGCGAAGCTCATCCCCGTTTTTGTATTTGTCTCGTTATGTCACGCCAGAGCGGGCGAACCAGATTGAGGCGCTCGAGCTTGAGGGTGTGGAAGTAGTACGTCAGTTCCGTCGTTTTTATCCGGCTGGAGAAGTTGCAGCGCACCTGGTCGGTTTTACCAATATCGAAGACAAGGGCCAGGAAGGGCTTGAGCTCTCATACAACGATTGGTTATCCGGGCACGATGGTCTTCGTCATGTGCTGAGAAATAGACGAGCGAACGTTGTTCGTTATGTGAGTGCAGGACAAGAAGTTGAGCAAGGCCGCGACCTTCGGCTATCAATCGATTTGCGCTTGCAATATCTGACGTATCGAGCACTCAAAGAGGCGGTAGCGCGAGCGAGAGCAGCAGGCGGTAGTGCGGTTCTTGTTGATGCTTGGACGGGTGAGGTGTTGGCGCTAGCCGCGCAGCCCGCTTTTAATCCGAACGATATGGCTACTCGGACTCCGGAGCGCGTTCGGAATCGTCCGGTTACAGATCTGATGGAACCAGGCTCTCCAATTAAGCCATTTACGGTTGCAACCGCTCTCGATCTTGGTTTGGTTGAGCCGGATACATTAATTGAAACATCTCCGGGTCGCATGCGAGTGCAAGGGCATGTCATAAGTGATGTCAGCAATTATGGTGAGATTGACGTCAATACGGTGATTGCGAAGTCATCGAACGTTGGTACCACCAAAATAGCGATGATGATGGAGCCTTCGGCTCTAAGGGATCGTCTTGCGCTTCTGGGGCTCGGCCAGCCGACTGCAACTGGATTTCCTGGTGAAGAAGAAGGTTTTCTGCCGAGTTATGCCACGTGGCGGGACCTCGATCGCGCAGCACTGTCATACGGATATAACTTAAATATCACAACGATTCAGTTGGCGCAGGCCTATAGCGTGTTTGCGAATGGCGGTGTTTTGCAGCCCCTAACTTTGTTAGCTGAGGGTGTGACGCCTAGGCCTGTTCGTATCTTTAAAGAGGATACGGTGCAGAAGGTGCTCCCTATGCTTCAAGCGGTCACCGAAGAGGGTGGTACCGCTCGACGCGCTCAGATCCCGATGTACCACGTTGGTGGTAAAACCGGAACGACGATGAAATACGCTGATGGTTCGTACGCGAGTCGACAGTACATTTCGAGTTTTGTCGGTCTTGCGCCAATCGCAAATCCCAGATTTGTGATGGCGATCTCGGTGGATGACCCAAGGTCTCAACAGTATTACGGGGGCCAAGTGGCTGCGCCTGTCTTTGCGGATGTGATGGATGACGTCATGCGCATCTATGACATTCCGCCCGATAAGCTCGATCAGTCGATGCTTGCAGGGAGGGCCAATTGATGCGCTTGGACCAGTTGCTCGCAGAAATCGGTCTTCAATTCGAGCGAGCCTCGGGCGTTGATGTATTGGGCTTGACGCTCGACTCTCGAAAGGTCACTCCCGGAACGCTCTTTGTCGCCATCAAGGGCTCGGCAGGTCATGGAATGGACTACGTCGATGCCGCAATTACATCAGGTGCGTCAGCGATCATTTATGACGACTGGGATGGAGAGCCTCCAAAGACAATCCCGGCGCTGCGTGTTCCTGGATTAAGGCGAGAGCTTGGTCGTATTGCCCACGCATTTTATGGAAATCCGTGTTCTGGAATGCATATCGTTGGGGTCACAGGTACCAATGGCAAAACCACGACAGTTCATTTGATCGCGCAGATTGCCGAGCGCTTAGGATTCAAAGCGGCTCGAATCGGAACCCTTGGTGTCTCGGTTGGTACGGATAAGTTGATTGAGTCTGATCGCACAACTCCGGACGCAATTACCTTGGCGTCCATGTTTGCCGAACTTAAGGGTCGAGGTGTCAATTTTGTTGCAATGGAAGTGTCATCTCACGCACTCGATCAATACCGTGTCGATGGAGTTCCTTTTAGTGCTGGGCTCATCACGAACCTGACTCGTGATCACTTAGATTATCACGAGACCATGGAAGCGTACGGCGCCGCTAAAGCACGTTTGTTCCATGACTTTGATCTGAAAGTGGCGGTCTTTAACACAGACGACGACTTTTGCCGGAAGCTCTCAGAAACTGTGCCTCCTCAAACGATCGTTACCTATGGCTTTGGTGCAGCACATGTCGATATTCAAGATGTTCAGCCAACTGCTAACGGATCAACTATTCGTGTCGCGCTGAACGATCGAGTGCATGAAGTGCAAACTAATTTATTAGGTTCGTTCAATGCATCGAACGTGATGGCCGCTTTGGCGGTTATTTCAGGCTTGATGCCCGAGCGAATCGGTGAAGCGTTTCAGGCCATTTCAGAATTGCAGGCAGCCCCCGGCCGGATGGAGTGGTTCAGAGCGCCCGACTTCGCAACAGTTGTTGTTGATTATGCGCACACCCCAGACGCACTCGAAAACGCGATTACAACATGTCGTGCACACTGTGATGGCGAAGTGTGGTCAGTCTTTGGCTGTGGTGGGGATCGCGACACTGGTAAGCGCCCTTTGATGGGGGCCGTAGCATCTGCGCTGTCTGATCATGTTGTTCTGACCTCAGATAATCCTCGTTCTGAATCGCCTCAAAACATTTTGAATGATATTCGGTCGGGTATGACAAAGGCTCCAGTTTTGGAAGAGCTTGATCGTGCCGAGGCGATTCGATTTGCAGTGACAAATGCGGCTGTGAACGACTGGGTGTTACTTGCCGGCAAAGGCCATGAAAATACACAGATCATTGGTGAAAAAACCGTTATTTATTCTGATCGAGCGGAGGTGGCTCAGTTATTCGGCTTGATGGGCTCGGAGGTGCAGCATGCTTCCTAGTTCACTGAACGAGATGGCTTCAGTTGTACATGGGACTGCCTCAGGCAATCCGATGATCGAGGGATTGGCTATCGATAGTCGAAAGGCGCTCAAAGGAGACTTGTTTGTTGCTTTAACGGCAGAGCGCGATGGCCATGATTACATCGCGAATGCAGCAGAAAGCGGAGCATCTGCCGCCCTTGTTACAAAGCCGACAACGATTCTGCCATCCATTTGCGTCACAGATACTTTCGAAGCGATGACTAATCTTGCTCGTGCAATGCGTGATTCGTATGCAGGTGAGGTGTTTGCATTGACGGGAAGTCAGGGCAAAACAAGTACTCGCGGGTTTTTAGCCTCAATACTGATGCAAATGGCGCGTCGATCTGGCTCAGAGTCTATTTTGGTGACCCAGGGGAACTTGAACAATCATTTGGGTGTGCCTCTGACGATGGCGCGTCTTCGCTCACATCATCCTTATGCATTATTTGAATTGGGGGCATCAGCCGTCGGTGAAATTGATCACTTGGCATCGATTGTTCGCCCTCAAATTTCAGCGCTTCTAAATGCCCGTGCAGCGCACCTTGAAGGCTTTGGCTCCATTGCAGGAGTTGTCCAAGGTAAAGGCGAAATCATTGATCAGACTGCGATTGATGGAACGGTCATTCTGAATCGTGACGAACCGGCATTCGGGCAGTGGGTCAAGCGAGCCGGCCCAAGGCGTGTCATCAGTGTTGGTCGTCAAGCTGCAGATCTCACTTGGTCTCAAGTCACTGAGCAAGGACTGCAGATGTGTTTTGACGGTCGAGAACTCAACGCATCATTACCGACACTTGGGCAGCACTTCATGGAAAACGCTGCACTGGCTTCAGCGATGGCGATCGCTGCCGGAGCCACCGATCAAGAGATCGTTAATGGACTGGAGACCGCATCGATCGAATCGGGACGCATGACTCCTATTCAACTACCAAACGCTCTATTGGTTGACGATACCTACAACGCGAGCCCGCAAGCTGTTCGCGCGGCGGTTGATTGGTTGGCAACACGGAAAGGTATACGTGTTCTCGCAATGGGCGGATTAAGTGAGCTCGGTGAGGCAGCGGAGAGCGAAATGCATGCCCTCGGTGCTTATGCCAAATCAAAAGGTATTGATCGATTGATTGCGACGGGTACTGCAGAACCGATCGCCCGAGGATATGGCAAGGATGCGAAGTATTTTTCAACTCATGACGAGGTGAGCAGCTTCTTAATCGAAAGCGCTCATGAGGCTGATGTGATCTTAGTGAAAGGGTCGCGGTCGGCGCAAATGGACCGTGTGATTAACACACTCAAACTGCAACAAGGAGGGCAGTAGCTGTGTTGCTTTGGCTAGCGAATTATCTCAGCACATTCGAACCGGGCTTTGCTGTCTTCCAGTATCTAACGCTTCGTTCAATCTTGGGTGTATTGACTGCTTTGATTACGGCGTTGTTTGTCGGCCCATGGGTGATTCGGTCTTTAGAAACACGTCAGATCGGTCAGTCGGTTCGGCGCGATGGCCCGGAATCGCATTTCTCAAAGCAAGGCACGCCCACGATGGGTGGTGTACTGATCTTGGTTTGTATTACCGCATCAACACTTCTGTGGGGTGATTTGACGAATGTGTACGTATGGATTGCCTTATTAGTCATGTTGGGCTTCGGCGTCATCGGCTGGATTGATGATTGGAAGAAGGTCGTCCTCAAGAATTCCAAAGGTCTTTCTGCAAAATCGAAGTATTTAGGCCAATCAATTGTTGGACTCGTTGCGGCGGTTGTTCTTTATCAGATTGCAAAAACACCAGCCGAGACCACACTGTTGGTTCCGTTTTTTAAAGACCTTCTGATTCCACTTGGGCTTGGCTATGTTGTCCTGACCTATTTCGTGATTGTTGGCACATCGAACGCCGTCAACTTGACTGATGGTCTGGATGGCTTGGCAATTCTTCCAACGGTATTGGTTGCCGGTGCATTGGGTGTCTTTGCATACCTCACAGGTAACGCGATTTTCTCTCAGTATTTATTTATTCCTTTCATTCCAGGGACTGGTGAACTGGTTGTGTTCTTGGGAGCCATGGTTGGCGCCGGACTCGGATTTCTGTGGTTCAACACCTACCCAGCGCAAGTCTTTATGGGCGATGTAGGTGCCCTCTCTCTCGGTGCCGCGCTCGGTGTCGTCGCCGTGATGGTTCGCCAGGAGCTAGTGCTTTTCATCATGGGTGGGATTTTCGTTCTAGAAACAGTCTCGGTGATGCTCCAAGTCGCGAGCTTCCGCCTAACAGGAAAGCGTCTCTTCCGAATGGCTCCAATTCATCATCATTTTGAGTTGAAAGGGTGGCCTGAGCCCCGGGTTATCGTTCGTTTTTGGATTATTTCCGTGATGTTGGTTTTGGTGGGTCTTGCGACCTTGAAGTTGAGGTAATCGATGACTTTGATCGCTAGCAGCAAACGCCTCATTCTAGGCGCCGGACCAACCGGGCAAGCTGTTGCGCGCCATTTTCAGCAATTGGGGATCCAATTCGAAGTCGCTGATACGCGACAGTCGGATGATTTAAAAACTGGATTTGAACGAGCGTTTCCGGGTGTTGAAACCTACTTCGGACCGTTAAAAACCGATTACCTGGATCGGTTTGAAGAAATAGTGGTGAGTCCAGGGATCGCTCCGACGACCGAGGGATTGAATAAGACAACATCGCACTTGATCAGTGACATCCAGGTATTTAGACGCGCGTGGCCAGAGAATCAGCCTTTGATAGCGATCACTGGATCCAACGCAAAATCCACAGTGACTTCCTTAGTCGCAGAGATCTTAAAAGCGGATGGTCGAACTGTTCTTGTCGGTGGAAATTTAGGTCCCCAAGCACTCGATCTATTGTCTGATCGGACGGCTGACTCGATTGCGGTTCTCGAGCTTTCAAGCTTCCAACTCGAACGGACTCGCAGCCTTAAGGCAACTGTGGCTACCTGTTTGAATATGTCTCCAGATCATTTGGACTGGCATGGATCAATGATCGCTTATCATCAGGCGAAGCATCGGATATTCGAGGGCGTTGGTGCAATCGTGGTCAATGCCGAAGATCCTCTTTCGCAACCATTGGTGCCGGATCAGACGCCGACGGTCAAATTTGCACTTCAGCACCCGGACTTCCATCGATTTGGCCTGATGGTGGTCGATGGTGAAGATTGGATCTCTTTGGGTGCTGACCCATGGATGCCCGTATCAGATTTACCGATGCCTGGCCGCCACATGATTCAAAATGCGATGGCAGCGTTTGGTATTTGCCATTTGGTCGGTGTGGACAAAGCAGTCGCTGTCGAAGCCGCGCGAATGTTTACTGGCTTACCTCACCGGATGGTGGAGTTGAGTCCTATCCGAGGCGTGCGATTCATTAATGATTCGAAAGGCACGAATGTTGGCGCATCAGAAACCGCAATTGAAAGCGTAGAGGCGCAAGGTCATTTGTACCTCCTCGTCGGTGGGGAGAGTAAAGATGCCGATTTAAGTCAATGGGCGAAGACGGCAAAAATCAATTGCAAACACGTATTCGCTTTTGGCCGTGATCGCGCTCGGTTTGTTGATGCATTAAGTGAGAACGTCACCGCATTAGACACATTAGATCAAGCGTTTGAGCGCGCGGTTCAACACGCCTCTGAGGGTGATGTGATCTTATTGAGTCCCGCATGCGCGAGTTTCGATCAATTCAAAAACTACCAAGAACGTGGTGTTCACTTTGAAGCACTCGTGGAGGCGTATCGTGAAATTTGAGATTCGCCGTTCAGACTTTTTACCGTTGGGCTTACCTGATATTCATTTTGTCTTGGCAGCCTGTGCGCTTGCTTGCCTTGGATTTTTGTTAGTCGCATCGAGCTCAATCGAGGTGGCCTCAGATCGTTTTGGCCAACCATTTAGTTTCGCGATGAAGCACGCACTGTTTCTTGCCATCGCTGCGATAGGTGGAATTGTCGCCTACCTCATACCTACCCGCTGGTGGTACAACTACGCAACCCATTTCTTACTGTTCTCGATGGTACTTCTTGCCATCATCTTGATTCCAGGGGTCGGCTTGACCGTGAAAGGGGCCACTCGATGGCTCAGTCTTGGCATCTTCAACTTGCAGCCATCTGAGATCGCGAAATTTACAATGATGCTGTTTTTGGCGTCGTACCTTGTTCGACGTCTTGAAGAGGTTCGCCAAAAATTCAGTGGTTTCGTCAAGCCAATGGCTGTGGTTGGTCTGATTGCCGTTTTACTGTTGATGGAACCCGACTATGGAACCCTCTTAGTGCTGAGCTGTGCTGTGATGGGTGTGCTGCTCTTGGCTGGGGCTCCGTTTACGCAATACATCGTTTTTGGTTCGGCGCTCGTGCTTGGGCTTGTCGTCTTGGCTGTGATTGAGCCCTATCGATTTGAGCGCATCGAGACGATCTTTAACCCATGGGCTGATCGCTATGGTGCGGGTTATCAGATTACCCAAGCGTTACTTGCTTTTGGCCGTGGCGGAATTTTCGGGATGGGTCTTGGCAACTCAGTCCAGAAGCTTTTCTATCTGCCTGAGGCGCACACTGACTTTGTCTTCGCGATTTTGGCAGAAGAGCTCGGTTTAATCGGTGCGCTCGGTACGGTTGCCGTAATGACCTATATGGTGTG
>CAJXTO010000013.1 GCA_913061245.1 uncultured Oceanospirillales bacterium | reverse complement strand
TCTGACCTTTGCCTCCGGAGGGCAACGCTCTATCCAGCTGAGCTACGGGCGCTTCGGCGCGAAGTATACACGTAATTCGGAGAGCCCACAGCGTATGACTAACTACGCGGAAAATACACGTGGCGCTCCAAACCTCGACAATCTATAATTTCGCGCAGAAAACCCAACAACAATCATGAGGTTCCTAATGAAAACGGTTATTGCCGCGATCACATCCCTAATTGCACTATCTGCGTTTGCTGCGAGTGAAAACGCTGATGTCGTTTTAGAGCGTTTAAAACATCCTGCATCAGTCTGCGTTATGGGTGATCCGTGCTCTGAAAATCTAGGTAAGGCGCCAGTCGCTGCCGCTGCACGAACTGGAGATCAGGTCTACAACGGTGCTTGTGCAGCTTGTCATGCAACTGGAGCTGCCGGTGCGCCAAAGATGGGTGATGCTGGTGCTTGGGCTGCTCGTGTCGATCAAGGCATGGAGACAATGGTCAAGCACGCAATCGAAGGATATAACGCAATGCCTGCCCGCGGTTTATGCGCTGATTGTTCTGATCAGGAGATCGCAGACGCTGTTGCGTATATGGTAGACGCTCTCTAACAGTTAACTGTTAAGTCGGTCGGTCCCAAGTTGGATCGACCGTACGCTGATCGCGATTCACTTGCTCAAGTTTTTCCAGTAACCGCTGACAAACTTCATCAGGTAGCGGTTTTAGAGTGGTGCTCTCATCACGACTCATTCGGGGCTCTCCCGATGCCTCAACCGCAGAACGTCGCTCCTCATCTGAACCATTCGAAAATAGTGCGAGATCAACGCCAGCATCCAAGGTGTTCTGAATCCGCTCAATTACGGTCCCATCGATCGCGCCCATGGTGAGGCAATCTGAAACAATCAACCAATCACCAAAGATTTTTCGGATATGGTTCATTGCTTTCTCAGACGTTGTGATAGGCAAGGTGTCCCATTCCGGAATCACAACATGCGCGGTCATTGCCCACCGTGTACCTGATACGACTTGAAATGGAATCCAATCAGATTGTGAAAGAACTTCGGTCGGCGTTTGAATCACGGGCAATGAATCATGGCTATCGGAATCAACCCGTCCCATACCCGGGATGTGTTTCACGATGGCGGTAACGCCGCATCGACTTAAGCCATCGATAAATGCTGTGGCCAATGGAATAACTTCCGCTGGAGTGGTTCCGAACGATCTGTCCCCAATTACCTGATCAGCATCTTTAATATTTAGATCGAGTACTGGTGCTGCAGCGTGCGTGATACCGACTTCCGCCAACTGGGAGCCAATGACTTGGCCAAGACTATTTGCGGCTTCGAGTCCCTGAAACTGATGGCGCCGCCACAGCTTTCCGATATCTAAAGCAGAAGGAAGTTGTGGCCAATGAGGATTTTTTAATCGTTGAACGCGTCCACCTTCCTGATCAACGATAATGACGACATCGTCTCCCAGTACTTCGCGAATTGACCGGCATAGGGTTGTTAGTTGCTGTCGATCGTCAACGTTTCTAGAAAATAGAATCACTCCGTAAGGCTGCAATTCGTTAAGCCACGAAATCTCTGATGAGGAAAGCTCAGTACCCTCGAGACCGATTATAATTGGGCGGTACAAATTCATGCAGATTCACCTTTTAACATTGCATGGAGCGCACTTAACGTATCTTGTCCTTTCTGCCTCGCTATTTCCGGATCAAGCTCATCTTTTCCGTGCCAGTGAATGTGCTCTTCGGGTAATTCATCTAAAAATCGACTGGGCGTTGTCTCAGTAAATTCACCAAATTGTTTTCTACGTTTGGCATAGGTGACCGTTAGATTCTGCTTTGCCCGCGTGATACCAACATACATAAGCCGCCTTTCTTCTTCGATGGTGTCGGCCTCTACCGAGTTTTTATGCGGAAGTAATTCTTCCTCGACACCCATGAGAAATACATCTGGAAATTCGAGGCCTTTTGCAGCGTGTAGGGTGGCGAGTTGAACCCGATCGCTATCATCCTCCTCTTCTTCACGCTCTAAGATATCGCGAAGAACCAGTTTCCGGATTGCTGCTTCAATCGCGGTATCATCTGATTCAATTTCCTCATCATCACTGGCCTCATTAGGGTCGCCTTTGAGATCTTTTCTGAGCGCTTCCAGTAGCTGCATGACATTTCCCCAGCGCCGCTCTGCCATTGGCTCTGATGAGCTTTGGTCTGATAACCAACCCCGGTAATTGATTCCTTCCAATAACTCATCGATTGCTTGCATCCCTTTGCCAACTAAAAGGTCGCGCCGGGATGTTTCAATCAGCTCATAAAATTGTGTGAGCCGCCGAGCTGCCTCCGGATCCAATCGAGATGTCAATCCCATTTCTGGAATGCATGCATAGAGGGGTTGATGGCGCTCATGCGCATATCGACCAAGTACCTCAAGGGTGGTTGGGCCAATTCGACGACGAGGCACATTGATGATACGCAGCAAAGCATTATCGTCATCCGGATTGATCAAAAGCCTCAGATAAGACATCAAATCCCGAATTTCTGAACGCGCAAAAAAACTGGTCCCTCCACTCAATTTGTAGGGGATTTTGAAGTGCTGCAACTTAAATTCGAGAATACGAGCTTGATGGTTGCTCCGATACAACACGGCGAAGTCTGAAAACTGTTTCTTCTGATTGAGGCGTCGCTCCAGAATCATGGAAGCAATACGTTCAGCTTCATCTTCATCCGTCTTTGCTGGAAGTATCTCAATCCGGTCGCCAAATCCTTTGTCACTCCAGAGGGTTTTTTCAAATATGTGTGGATTGTTTGCGATCAGTGTATTTGCTGTTTCTAGGATGACGCGAGTGGAACGGTAGTTTTGCTCGAGCTTAATCACTTTGAGCGTCGGGAAATCAACACTCAGTTCATTGAGGTTTTCTGGACGAGCCCCGCGCCATGCATAAATCGACTGATCATCATCGCCAACGATCGTGAGTGCGCCGGATATTTGAGTGAGTAACTTAACCAACTCGTATTGGATGCCGTTGGTATCTTGATACTCATCGACTAACAAATAGCGGATCTTGGCTTGCCATTTCGACAGGAGGTCTGGCTTTGATCTGAACAGCTCAACAGGTCTCAAAATCAGATCGTCAAAATCGACTGCATTACAGGCTTTTAAATAGCGGTCATATTCTACATAGGCGCTGGCGGCTAATACTGACTGTGGATCACTTGCTTGAATTTGGGCTTTTTCAGGTGATAACCCATCATTTTTCCAGTTTGAAATCGTATTCTGAACACTTGAAATGATCTCACGGTCTTCGATCGACTCGCGCTTGAGCAAGTCGGCTAGAACCGATTTTGCGTCTTCAGCATCAAGAATCGAAAAACCAGATTTTAGACCAGCATGAGCAGCCTCTCGCCGAAGAAGATTTAATCCAAATGTATGGAACGTGGAGACCGTGAGCCCCCGAATCTGATCTTTAGGCGCAACATTACCGATACGCTCTCGCATTTCACGCGATGCTTTATTGGTGAAAGTAACAGCTGTGATGTGGCGCGCCGGTATACCGGCTTCCTGAATTAGCCAGGCAATTTTATGGGTAATGACACTGGTCTTCCCACTACCTGCGCCAGCAAGTACAAGAAGTGGGGAGCCAACATGTGTAATGGCTTCACGCTGTCTTGGGTTGAACCGATTGAGATCCACGCAATGATCCTTGAAAACGAAGAAGAGAGTTTAGCAGGTTGTCGCAATGCTTAAGTGAACCAACCAGCAAGCCACCAACTTTTTGAGCGCTGATCCTGATAGATCCAACTGATTCGTGAGTTTTGAAACAGACAGATCCAATATTTCCGACACGCAGGCTCGAAGTCCCACCATCCTGATTCGATTCGCTCTGGCCCTTGCAGTAGGGTATGACCTGCTTTTTCAGGTGATGATCCAAGTGACTCAGGTGGGTTGAGTAGCCAGAGAGGGCGAGGCGGCAGGTTAGGCAGTGGATGTGTGTTGTGATTGTTGTCTAACTGATTCGCGTATTCAGGTCGTGGATCTTGAAGTCGGCACGGTGCTTTGATGCATTTTTTGCTAAGACGCGCGGTGAGACGATCGAGTAACTGCGATCGGTCTGTGTCGTGCGTTTTAACAAATAAGTCACTCTTTTGTGGGCTCGCTTGATGTACGTGTTGAATGGTTAAGCGAATGCCTGTCATCGGTGACGCAGGTCTTAATTTTTCGAGCTGCAGCCAAGAAGGATCGGCAAGTGCTGTTGCTGCATTCACTGGCTGGTTGAGCGATATGTGTAAAATATCGATGCTACGGTTTTCCAGTGTAATTTCCCATCGTAACTGACTGGTTGCACATACCCGCTGTCTTAACCAGTTCGCTGCATCTTGTGTTAAACGATTGACTGGAAATTTCAGCATATCGACTGATTCAAGTCCGCGTAAAAACTCAATGGATTGATCGAAAACAGGTGGTGGTGAAAACCATGACAGTGGCGTTTGATGGCGACCTGCAATTGCATCGAAATAGAAGAAAGTATCTTGGTGGATTCGTGCCTGCCGAGCTCGAGATGGCGCACTAAAGTAGTCGCCGATTGTTCGAAACCCCATATTTTTTAGACGTTTAATTTGTTCACGCGGGATGGCTACAGCATCAATTGAAATACGACTTAATGTTTTTTGAAATGCGTGTTCCTTTGGTCGTAATCCTTCTTGTACGAAGAGAGCTGCCATTTCAGGGGTGTACCCGAAGGCAAGCTGAATTTGGAAGCTTTGGGATGAGGCTGCATTTTTTAGAGTTTGGGTGAGTTCAGTAAGGTCACCAAATAGAGATTTGCTCTTTGAAACTTCAATACATAATCCTTTATTCCAGATCGCGACCTGGTGCGAATACTGATATGCCCAGAGAGCTAAGCGATGCAGTAAGCGTCGCTCTGCATCTGCCTGATACGCTTTAGTGAGTAAATGTGGGCAGAGTGTGAGCGCCATACTCAGTGTCATACCAGGAACAACACCTTCTGCTAATGCCTGTTCGGAGCATTGCATGATCTGGCCTTGATGGTGGATGGCAACGCACTCGTTGTGATGTGAGACACCTTGTGCATCCAAAAGTAAATTTGGAAATTTGAGGTACGCATAGATCATCATTAATGCAGTCTCGATGAGTCCTGCGTGATACACGTTGTGCGTCGAGCAGGGCTTGGTTTTTGAACCCAAGAAAGCTCGGTGGGAACCACAACGGGTGGTCTGGCATTTGTTCCTGGCTGCTTAAAAATAGTGATCTCAAAACCAGTGATTGATGACTGCATGCTGACACGTACGGGCGCTGGTGAAGCTTGGTTCCGATGTGTGAGCTGCCGGACTAAAAAGAGTTGTGTTTGCCCTCGTTGGCAGGCGAGCTGTAGTCGCCTGAGCTGTGTTGAAGTGAGTGTTTCCATTTCCCATGCGATTATGCTGCGTGTGGACGCTGATAGGGCGAGCTGTTCTAAGCACCAGGCAAACTGATCGGTTGGTATATCTATGACGTCGATTTTTTCTGTGTCGATTCCTTCTTGCATCAGTCTTTCAGTACAGGGAGTTAATGGTGGATTTACAAAAGCGATCCAACGCGCATCGCGCTGTGAGCGCCAAGTGGCTAACGCACATTGAATAGGGGCTGAAAAAACATCATCAGTTAGAAATTCAATCAACATATGTGCGGGCCAACCTTGGCTGCACAGTTGGGTATTGAGTTCCGGAAACCCAGTATCGGTGACTTCGATCGTGGTTTCTGTATTGCCTTGCCACAGCTTTCCGGCATCAAATAGAGGGCGTAAAAGATTTGTTTTCATAACTGTATAAAAATACAGTTTTTTACCGAAGTCAATCCGCTAATCTCGCCACATGAAATGGATTTTAAAAGCCTGCGTTTTTTCTTTATTTGCCGTGCTGCCTGGATTATCTCAGGCCAACCAAGTCACTGCGCGTTTAATCACGCCGGTTGAATCAGTTGTTCCTGGTGACACCTTGTGGTTTGGGTTGTCACTCGAAATTGCTGACGGTTGGAATACGTACTGGAAGAATGCGGGTTCAACTGGTTTGCCTCCCTCACTTGAATTGAGTGATGGCACCCAATCGTATGAGCCGGATCTTCAATTCCCACTCGCGAAAACAAAACCGTTTGGAGACGATGTCAGCCTTCTGACTTATGGATATACCAAAGCGGTTATTCATCCATTTCAGATCACAGTGCCTCAAACAGTATCGGGTCAATGGTCACTCACTGGCGAGGCACGCTGGTTGGTTTGCAAGGATATTTGTATTCCCGAAAGCCAAGAGATCAGCATTTCGTTGCCGGTTGTCTCATCTCAACTCGATGTGCGCCGTTCTGCATCTGTGCAGCAAATCGATGCTGCACGTGCAGCTGTCCCCACAGATTTTCCTGCGAGCGTTAATTTTGCTGGCACTCAATCCGTATGGATCTCTGGATTTAACGAGATTGCGATTAACGATGTGATGCCCGAGGGTTCTGGAGAAATTCTGGGACTTGTCGAGAGTGTGCAATCGCTTGGGGGTGGCGTCTTAGTCACTTTTGATCGCGCGTTGGATCCTTCAGCCTATGCTGTCGGTCATTGGGTTATTGGGCTCGAATCTGGCGGAGTTCGCTTGCCATATGATTCGACTCTCGCCGTCCCTTCGGTTGAGAAGCAGAACTTATCACTTGGTCTTGTCTTGATCATGGCATTGGCTGGTGGGTTGATTTTGAATTTGATGCCATGTGTATTCCCTGTGCTTTCCATTAAGGCTCTATCGATTGCAGGGAAGGCCACAAAAGAGCGGCGCGATGTCCAAAAAGGGGCGTGGCTTTACACCGCCGGCATCTTGGCAACCATGTTGGTGTTGGCCTCAATTATGGTTGGTCTTAAAGCCGGTGGCGCACAAATCGGGTGGGGCTTCCAGTTACAAACGCCATGGTTTGTTGCTCTGTTAGTGTATGTGTTTGTAATTCTAGGACTATGGCTATATGGCTGGGTCGAATTCGGTATGGCGCTGTCAGGTGTCGGACAGAATCTGACAGAAGGCCACTCGGGGCGTGCTGAGTTTTTTACTGGCGTGTTGGCCGTTGTCGTTGCGACTCCCTGTACAGCCCCATTCATGGGTGTCGCGATGGGTTACACGTTGACGCAACCGTGGTGGATTACGTTAATTGTTTTCTCGGCCTTGGGTCTTGGCTTGGCTCTTCCGATGCTCGCATTTGCTATTTGGCCACAATTGGCGAGTCGATTACCGCGTCCTGGCAATTGGATGATCCGATTAAAACAGTTGTTGGCATTTCCAATTTTGGCGACTGCAATTTGGCTGTTGTGGGTTCTCGTCCGTCAAACATCCTCTGACATTTTGGCATTGATTCTCGGCGGATTACTGTTGCTGGTATTTGGTGTTTGGCTGACTAAAGGAGAGGGGCGGATCTCGAGAATTCTGGGTGTATTGGCGGTGGTTGCTTCTTTAACGGCAATTCCAAGCGTATCTCAAGTCGCACCAGTCTCTTCAGATCAGGTGATGGTTGAGGTGGATACTGAGCCTTACGCATCGAGTGCATTACGAGCGCACCTCAATGACGGACGATCTGTCTTCATTAACATGACGGCTGACTGGTGCATTACTTGTAAAGTCACGGAAAAACGATTGCTGAAAACAGAAGCTGTTGACCGGTTGTTTGAAGATCACGGTGTGATTCGGATGACGGGTGACTGGACCCGTTATGACCCGCTGATTACTGAATATTTAAATGCGTTCGACCGGGTTGGTGTGCCGCTTTATGTGGTGAATCACCCGGGAATGGACCCAATCGTCTTGTCACAATTCCCGAGTTTTGATGAGCTCGAAGATGCCGTTAAGGCAAAATCTTCGCCTTAATTTCGGAAACGACCTCATCGGCTCCCCATTCTTTCATGCCTTGGATGCTTTCCACGGCTTCATTGGAACCATTGATCAGTACGGTCGTTGGAACGCCACGAAGGCCGTAGGCTTTGAGTCCTGACATCTTGGCATCTTTCAGCAGTACCGTGTGGTCTCCAAAAAGATCGGGTTTTTTGGATTTGAATCCTTCGATCGTTTTGGTGCTTTCACCGAAATTAACCAAATAAACAGTTGCTTCAGCACCTAATTTTTGACCGAGTTTTTCCAGATCGGGTAATTCTTTAATACAGGGTGCACACCATGTCGCCCAGAAGTTCACTACCGCCGGACCCTTAATTTCAAACGGCTGGTCGTTGAGGTCTGTAAAGCCATTTGCGTGAGCTGTTAATGCGCTTAGATACATGAAAATCCCGAACAGGATTGTCCTACGATTGAACATTGTTTATTCTCCTTGTTAGTCGAACGGAGTTCGGCGATGCGTGTGCTCAATAATATGTGAAGAATTACAAAGGAGCGACACAGTGATTGATCAAGTCCGTGCCTCACTATCTAATCTCAGTAAATCTGAGCGAGCTGTTGCTGAGACGATCTTAGCGGATCCGGAGCATTCTGTTCATCTAAGCATAGCGCGATTGGCAGTTGCTGCAGGTGTGTCTGAGCCAACAGTGAATCGGTTTTGCCGATCTCTTGGCTGTCGTGGTTTCCCTGACTTTAAATTACGCCTTGCGCAAACACTTGCGAATCCAGCGACTTTTCAGGTTCGTGGCCTTGAAGACAGTGATTCAATTCTTCAACTAGCAGATAAAATGTTCGAGACTGCAATGTCTCGAATGAATCGAGCCCGCACACGATTACCAGAACAAGATCTGATCGGTGTCATTGGCGAGATCCTCGATTGCCGTCGGTTACTAATTTACGGTTTGGGCCCAACTTCTGGCCTGGCACGTGGAGCTCAAGAGCTCTTCATTGGTGCGCCGATCGCGGTTGTTGTTCATACTGATGCAGTCATCCAAGAACTCACGGCAAATACCGCGTCACCGGACGATCTATTTTTATTTCTCTGCACAAATGGTGAAACCGCCCCCATGGTTCAGTCAGCGACACTTGCGGATGAGCGCGGTGCGCGCTTAATTGCAATCGCACCGACAGGTTCCCCATTAGCCCGCGCCTGTCACAGAACACTCGACCTGGTCTTGGACTCGTCCAGTGCAACAATGGCTCGATTTACGAACCGTATGGTTTGTCAGATCGTTCTTGACGTTCTTGGCGAGAGTATCCAGCAGGCTGTTCGCACTCAGCGGAAGTTTAAACATCTGACATCAACACGAACTGAGCGCGCTGTCGGTTAAAATCTGGTCTATCCTGTAGTGAACAGGAGACCAATGTGGCTAAAGTCAAATCCATCTATCAATGCCAAGAATGTGGCGCTACCTCGTCACAGTGGGCAGGGCAGTGCCCTGGTTGTCAGGCATGGAATACGCTTGTTGAATCAGTTCAGGCTCCCGAGCCCGCTAAAGGCCGGTCCGGAGGCTATGCAGGCGCTATCCCCGAGCGCTCAAAGCTATCAGCGATTAAACCGGAGCGGCTTGCTCGTCTCGGATCTGGATATTCAGAGTTTGACCGTGTTTTGGGTGGGGGATTTGTTCCTGGATCTGTGATTCTGCTTGGCGGGGCGCCAGGTGCCGGTAAAAGTACGTTATTACTGCAAGTGACGACGCTGCTGTCAGAGCAAAAGCCCTGTTTGTATGTCACAGGTGAGGAATCCCTCGAGCAAATTGCGTTGCGCGCGCAGCGTTTGGGATTAAATGGCGACCAGCTTGAGTGCGTATCTGAGACTCGGGTTGAAGCGATAGCTGCCATGGTTGAACAGGTCAAGCCCGCATTATTGGTTGTCGATTCAGTTCAAGTGATGCAGGTTGAATCACTCTCTGGCGCACCCGGTAGTGTTGGTCAAGTTCGCGAGTCTGCTGCGCAATTAACGCGGCTAGCGAAAGCAACAGGTGTGATTGTTTTACTGGTTGGTCATGTGACTAAAGAAGGCGCATTGGCTGGGCCGAAAGTACTTGAGCACATTATTGATGCATCGCTCCTTCTCGAAGGTGATAGTGGTGGTCGATTCAGAACACTTCGTGCGCATAAAAATCGATTTGGCTCGGTTGGAGAGCTCGGTGTTTTTGCGATGACCGAAACAGGTCTCAGAGAAGTTAAAAATCCATCGGCGATATTTTTAAGTCGCCCTGAAAGTGTGGCGCCGGGCTCTTCAGTGATTTGCACATGGGAGGGCACCCGTCCCTTATTGGTCGAAGTTCAGGCGCTGGTCGATAGTAGTTTAGGTGGCTCTCCGAAGCGGATCGCGGTTGGTCTTGATGGGCAGCGTCTCGCCATGTTGCTGGCAATTTTGCATCGTCATGGCCATGTTCAACTGGGTGATCAGGATGTATTCGTCAATGCTGTTGGCGGCGTCAAAGTAACAGAAACGGGAGCTGATCTCGGATTATTGTTAGCCTGTGTATCGAGTTTCCGAGGTAAAACAATCCCCAAGGATTGGGTGATTTTCGGTGAAGTTGGGTTGTCAGGTGAAGTGAGGCCTGTCGCATCAGGTCAAGAGCGAATTCGTGAGGCTGCCAAGCATGGATTTAAAAAAGCCATCGTGCCTTCCGCGAATGCTCCCAAACAACCAGTGAGTGGTATTGAAGTGTGTCGCGTTGAGCGCATCAGTCAGGTGTTGGAGTTATTTGATGAATCGTGATTTAGAAGGACTGCGCAGAGATTATCAGGTCGGTCAGTTACTCGAAGAAGATGCAGGAGCAGATCCGATTGCTTTGTTCGAGGCATGGTTAAGTGATGCGAAGAAAACAACGCAACTTGAACCCAACGCGATGACGTTGGCGACGATTGATGGGATGGGTAATCCGCATGCACGTATTGTCTTGTTAAAAGGGCAAGACGGACGAGACTTTAAGTTTTATACCAATTATCTGAGCCATAAAGGTGAGGAGCTTTTGGCATCACCGTCGGCTGCGTTGGTTTTTTGGTGGGATCAACTCGAGCGTCAAGTGCGAGTTGAGGGCACAGTTGAAAAGCTGAGCGACGAAGAAAATGATGCCTATTTCCAAGAGCGGCCGAAAGGATCTCGATTGGGTGCGTGGGCGAGTCAACAGTCACAAGTCATTGAGTCGCATGACGTGTTGACAGAAAAAATGACCGAGTTAGAGGCTCAATATCCGGACCAAGTGCCTCGGCCGCAACATTGGGGTGGATATGCCGTTCGGGCAACGCGCATCGAATTTTGGCAGGGTCGTTCATCGCGGTTACATGACCGTTTGGATTATCGATTCGATGGAACGAGTTGGAATCGGGTGCGCCGTTCCCCATAGTATGTTGCAACGCGGAAAACGAGGCGCTTCGATGAAATGGATTAAAACCTTGGCAGTGGCTGGCCCCTGTCTTTTTTTGACAGCGACTGCGTCTGCTGAAGTATTTGTAACGGTTGCTCCTGTATCTACTGTTCAAGAACGGATGACATCTGAATTTCCGGCAAGCGCTGAGCCTATTGAAACCAGTCTTTTGTCTTCAGGAATATCCGCTGAAATTGTCTCGATCAACGCGCGTCCAGGCGATCGTGTTACGCAAGGTACAACACTCGTTCAACTTGATTGTCGCGATACCAAATTACAACGAGATCTTGCTCTTCAAGATTTGAAACAAGCCCAAGTCCAATTGAAGTTTAGCGAACGTCAATCAGCACGTATTGCCAAGTTGGCAGAGACCAATATTGCCAGCGAAGAATTAAAAGATACTCGGGCAACTGAATTACAGCAGTCTCGCATTGGTGTTGAAGCGAAACGTGTCGCATTACAAGAGGCCGAGCTCCAGGTTTCAAAGTGTGAAGTGAAAGCGCCCTTTGATTCAGTCATTGTCGAACAGCTTGCCTCAGTCGGTACCCGAGTGTCGGTTGGATCGCCAATTCTTGAAGTGGTGTCTGTTGCCGTTGATATTCGCGCTCGAGTGCCTTTTGATTACGTCGTCGATACGAATCAAGACGTAGTATTTGAATCGGGCCGACAAAATGTAAGTGCGCGTCTTTTAGTTGAAAGTGATGCCGTGGATACGGGCACAGGAACGCGTTTACTCCGTTTTGCACCGGAAGCTCCAGTGGCCCCTGGATCGCCTGGCGTGATTTCAATGCGTTCAGATGCTCGAGTACTGCCAGCTGATTTTTTAGTTGAGCGCGATCGGAAATATGGGGTGATGGTCGCGGTCGGTACTGAGGCTCGGTTTATTGAGAGACCATCAGCAACACTTGGCCAACCCGTGGTGGTTTCTGATCTCGAGCCAACTGTACTGTTGATCCAAGAAGGGCGCTTTAAGGCGCGTCATGGCGATACGCTGGTGATCCGAAAATGATCGGATTTGCACGGTTACTCATCGGCAATAAAGTCCTCACAAATCTCACATTTATCTTGGTTTTGGCGATGGGTGTGTTGGCCTATTGGTCGCTTCCAAGGCAGCAAGATCCGACGATTAATTTTAACTGGATTGTGATTACTGTTGCTTGGCCTGGGTCATCGGCTTTGGACGTCGAAAGCCGAATCACAGACCCAATTGAAGAAGCGATTCAGCGCGTTGATGATCTCGATTTTGTTTCGAGTTATTCGCGAGAAGGATTGGCATCAGTACTGGTTCGATTCGAAGACATCTCAACGCAAGTATTCGAGCGTCGTCTCGGTGATTTGCGTCGTGAGGTCAATACAGCAGAAAGTGAATTTCCCGATGAAGCAACTGATCCGGTATTCATCGAAATCACCTCATCGAACGCCTTCCCCGCTGCCACACTCGCACTGGTTGGATCTGGTGATGACGATAGCCTTCGCGAGCAGGCGGTCTTAATTGAAAAAGAACTGGAGCGCCGAGAGCGTATTGACCGGATTGATACGCAAGGAATGGCTGATCCTGAGATTCGGATTGAGTTTGATGCGACACGACTCGCTGCGCTCGGACTATCTCCGTCGGATGTTGCAACGACGGTTCAAACGTACTTTCAAGATTTGGCTGCTGGCGAGCTTGATGTTGCCGGATCGAGTTGGTTAGTTCGCTTGAAAGGGAAATCGACAGATGCATTTGATCTCAATCGATTCCCCATTCTCGGCCGCGATGGAAGCGTCAGAATTGGTGATGTTGCCCGCGTCACTCGAACGCAGGCAGAGCGCTCAGAGCTTGTTCGTTACGAAGGGAAGCCATCTGTCTTGCTGGCTGTGATGAAAGCAGAAGGGGCAAATACCCTCGAACTGGTCGACGAGGTTAAAGACTATATTGAATCGCGCAATGCACTTGAGGCCGTGACCGGCACGCGACTTGTGTTGATTGACGACCAGACCATCCCAACACGGAAAGCGCTCAATATCATGCAGAACAACGCATTGATTGGCCTCATGCTGGTCTTGGTTGTTGCATGGATATTCTTAGGTTTCAAAATCGCCGCGCTCACAGCGATCGGTATTCCATTTATTCTGGCGGGCACATTCTGGATCCTTCAGGGCATGGATCAAACACTCAATGTCACGGTGTTGCTCGGTGTCGTGATTGCTCTCGGGATGTTGGTTGATGATGCAGTTGTTGTGGTCGAAGCCATTTATTACCGCATTGAGCGTGGAATGAGTGGAATCGAGGCTGTGTTAGATGCATTGACTGAGACTGCAGCTCCGGTCACTGCCGCGGTATTAACAACGGTTGCTGCTTTCATGCCATTAATGCTTCTACCCGGGATTCTGGGTAAATTCATGATGGTCATCCCGCTGGTGGTGTCGGTTGCTCTATTAATCAGCCTTGTCGAGGCATTTTGGATGCTTCCAAGTCATGTGCTTGGGACCGGCATGAAGCTCAATCATGACGGCAGGATGCAGCAGTTTCGAACGCGTCTGAATCGTGGTATTCGGCATGTCTATACGCATTTATTGATTCGCGCTTTACGTCGGCCCATTACGACCCTCGCGATTTCAGTGTTTGCGTTAATCGGCGCTGTGGGTTTGTTAGCGAGCGGTCAAATACGAGCAGACTTTTTTGCATCCGATCCGATCCGCGTATTTTACGTGAATGTTGAGACAGAGCCTGGAACAAAGCTCGAGCGAACGCTCAATTTAACGGTCGAAATTGAACAGGTGGTTCGTGCGAGCTTAGGTGAAAACGAGGCGCGAGGAATTGTTGCCTACGCAGGCCAGCAGTTCACGGAAACAGAGCCTTTAAGAGGCAGTCATCGTGGCCAGGTCTTGGTTGGGTTACAGCCTGATGGTCGCGAAGTGTCCGATATTGTTGATGGGATGCGTGAGGCAGTGCTTGCCGTACCAGGGCCTTCTCGCGTGACCTTTCTTGAGCTTGCAGGCGGGCCGCCTGCAGCCAAGCCGATTTCAATCAAAGTCCGTGGTTCTGAATTCGGAGAACTTCGAGCGGCAGCTGATGAAATTAGGGGCATCCTACAAAACACCCCAGGTATTAAAGATATTACCGATGACGCACAGGATGGACGGTTCGCTCTCCAGCTCACTCTTAATCCCGATCAAGTGGCACGATCGGGGCTGATTCCGGCCGATATTGCTCGCAATATCCGCATTCTTGTTGATGGCGAAATTGTTGAGTCAGTTCAAGATCAAGGTGAGACAGTTGATATTCGTGTTGTTGCTGCCGACGGTCAGTTTTCGTCCCCAACAGAGCTTTTAGGAGTACAACTGCCAACAGCAACAGGCGATATGATTTCCTTAAGTGAATTAGTCGATGCCGACCGGTCGCCCGCACTCGGAACGATTCGTCATTACAACTTCAGGCGGACGATTACGGTTGAAGCAGATATTGATTCCGAGGTGACTGATACCGTGACAGCAAACCAAGCTGTGATGGACGCATGGTCTCAGTTGCAAGCATCCTATCCAAACGTGAATTTAGACTTCTCTGGTGAGCTTGATGATATCCAAGAAAGCCTCGATTCCATTGGGATTCTATTTCTTTTTGGACTAGGCGTGATGTATCTGATTCTTGGTACGCAGTTTAAGAGTTATGGCCAACCGTTGTTAATTTTGGTGACTGTGCCGTTGGCTTTCACAGGTGTTGTCTTGGGTCTATTTGTGACAGGTAATCCGCTCTCGCTATATACACTTTATGGTGTTGTCGCGTTGTCAGGTATCGCAGTGAACTCTGCAATTGTGCTCATTAGTGCTGCCAATGACCGACTGATGGCTGGGATGAGTCTTAAGCATGCGACACTGTATGCAGGGAGACGTCGGGTCGTTCCAATCGTCATCACCGTCATGACAACAATCGCTGGGTTGTTCTCTTTAGCAGCTGGCCTTGGTGGTTCATCATTGATCTGGGGTCCAGTCGCAACTGCAATTGTTTGGGGTCTCGGGTTTAGCTCTGTATTAACATTATTTGTTGTACCGCTACTCTATTTCCTGACGGGTAAAAAACGAGAGATTCGTTTAAATCCGAGCACTTGAAAAATTCTCCACCGATCACACAATAGGTAGTGAGGCGCCACAATGGGCCTTACAAACTAACCGCTCTGTCGTTACGAAGAGCAACAATTTGATCGCTTTAGGAGGATCACATGACAGTAGACCTTTCACCTTTATATCGCACAGCAATTGGCTTTGATCGTCTTGCCGGAATGCTTGAGAACGCAAATCGTCTCGAAAGCGCAGGCTATCCACCCTATAACATCGAAGTGACAGGGGAAGATGAATATCAAATTACGATGGCTGTTGCAGGCTTTACCGACGATGAATTGTCGATTGAGTCGAAGCAAAACGAACTGACCGTTTCGGGTGAGAAAGCCGAATCCGAAGAAGAGCGCAAGTTCCTGCACCGCGGAATTGCGACACGCAGCTTTGAACGGAAGTTTCAGTTAGCAGACCACGTCTATGTCAAAGGCGCGCGTTTGGAACATGGATTGCTGCACGTCGAGTTGTATCGTGAGTTGCCAGAGGCTTTGAAGCCTCGATCAATTTCGATTGAGACCGGAAAGCTCATCGAAAATAAATCGTAATGGTGAAAGGCCCGGTAACCCGGGCCTTTTTGTTTTCGTGCACCAACCTCTTGATGTGCATCATGTGCTGATGCGTGAATTCAGACTTGTCACACGGTTGTCTTAAAACTATTGTGCAATGCAATATGTCTTAGTTTATTTGAGTAATTCGGTATGACACCAATCACCCGCCTAACCAACACCACGTATGATGAGCTCGCCGTAGGGATGTCAGCATCAATTCGAAAGCGTCTCACCATGGATGACATTCGATTATTTGCTGTGATGTCTGGTGACGTGAATCCAGTAAGCCTCGATTCGCAATATGCGAAGTCGAGTCGCTTTCACGACATTGTTGCCCATGGGATGTGGGGTGGTGCACTCATTTCAACGGTCTTGGGGACTGAGTTGCCAGGAGCGGGTACTGTCTATACACATCAGACCCTCGATTTTGTGAAGCCTGTCCGGATTGGTGATGAACTGTCGGTGACGGTAACTGTTCGAGAGAAAAAGCCGAATTCACATGTCATGTTTGATTGTGATGTCGTGAATCAGCTCGGCGAACAAGTACTTAAAGGGTGTGCTGAAGTAATCGCGCCTACAGAGAAGGTCGAATCTGAGGTCGTTGAACTCCCAGATATCTTCTTGAATGAACGTCAGCAGCTCAATAATTTGTTAAACCGCTGTAAAGCCTATCGACCAATGCGAGTGGCGGTCGTTCATCCGTGTGATGAAGTGTCACTTGGTGGTGCATTAGCTGCACGTGCACGCGGATTGATCGAGCCGGTGTTGATTGGCCCAGAAGCTAAAATTCGTCAGGTCGCGGAGACCTATGGTTACGATCTTGACGGTGTTGAAATCGATGCAGTTGAGCACTCTCATGCAGCCTGTGCCAGAGCGGTTGAGTTGTGCCAACTCGAATCGGTTGAGTCTGTGATGAAAGGCAGTTTGCACACCGATGAACTGATGGGTGCACTTCTTTCAAAATCATCGGGGTTGCGCACTGAGCGTCGAGTAAGCCATGTCTTTGTTTTTGATGTTCCGACCTATCCAAGACCCCTTTTGATTACTGATGCGGCGATTAATATTTCACCTGATCTCAATGCCAAGCGAGACATTATTCAAAATGCTATCGAGCTCGCGCATGCACTTAAAATTGGAGAGCCAAAAGTCGCGATTTTGTCAGCTGTTGAGACGGTGACCCCAGCGATTCCATCAACACTTGATGCAGCAGCTTTGTGCACCATGGCGCGTCGCGGACAAATTACTGGTGCGATACTCGATGGGCCGCTTGCTTTTGATAATGCGGTGTCGGAGACGGCTGCAAAAATCAAAGGCATTGAAAGTCCGGTTGCGGGGGTTGCGGATATTCTGGTCACTCCGGATTTGGAGTCTGGAAATATGCTCGCAAAGCAGCTTGAGTACTTGGCGCATGGTGAGGGTTCAGGGATTGTATTAGGACTCCGTTTACCGATTATTCTGACAAGTCGGGCCGATGACGCGGTTTCAAGACTTGCATCCTGCGCATTGGCAGTCATCTTACGCGCGCATCAACGGAAGGATTCGTAGATGTTATTTGTTATTAATGCTGGATCGTCGAGTGTTAAATTCTCAGTCTACGAGGCGGGGTCGTTAGAACTGATTGAGTCAGGTCAGGCGTCAGTCCGTGACGGTCAGATTCATTTGCAGGCGAAAGCGTGTGATGGAGTGCAAATTGACCGGTCTGAAGTGATCGCAGAAACAGAGCACGATCGCGTGATGGTTCTGTTGCACGCGGTGCATGATCTCCTTTCAAATCAATTTCCCAAACCACAGTGTATTGTCCATCGAGTTGTTCACGGTGGGGAATCATTTGCAGATCCAGTCATTGTGACTGAAGCGATTCGCAATGAACTGGAAACTTTGGTTGATCTTGCGCCCTTACATCAGCCAGTCAACTTAGCAGGTATTGATGTATTCGGCGAAGCCTACCCGGGTGTGATGCAAGTTGCATGTTTCGATACTGCATTTCATGTTGGTCAATCGGTGCTTGAAACATCGTATGCATTACCGCAATCCGTTCGGGACCTTGGGGTTCGCAAATATGGCTTTCATGGTTTGTCTTACAGCTATATTACTGAGCAATTACCAGCGCATGGAGTGCAGTCTCCATATAAGGCGATCATTTGCCATTTAGGGAATGGCGCATCGATTTGCGCAGTCGACAGCGGCCGATCAGTGGCATCGACAATGGGCTTTACTGCAGTTGAGGGTCTGCCGATGGGGACTCGTTCTGGGCGCATCGACCCCGGTGTGGTTCTTCATTTGTTGGATCATTGTGGGTGGACGCTCGATGAGGTGGAGCATTTGCTTTATCACGATTCTGGCCTGAAAGGATTGTCGGGCCAATCGAGTGATGTCCGAACGCTAGAGGAAGCGAAGACCGATGCGTCCGAGTTTGCATTGGATTATTTCGCTTATCGAATTAACAGTGAGATTGGCCAATTAAACGCGGTACTGGGTGGTGTCGATACGATCGTATTCACTGGTGGAATTGGTGAACACTCCGTGAGAATGCGTCGTGAAGTCTGTGGTCTGTTGGCCCGATGGCTTCCTGTCTCGTTAAGCACTGAGCGTAATGCAGCAAATGAGACACTGATTCATGATGACGAATCAATGATTCGTGTCTTGCGAATCGAGACCGATGAAAATGGGTATATGGCGCGGGCTGCCAGTCGGTTGATTGGGTGATAAAGTCTCAGAATCACTGAATTTTTATTTAAAAATTTGGTATAAAGACGCCTCTCAGGAGGAATCTCATGAAATTGCTGAAAGAACTGACTCACGGTGATACTGGTTTTGCGTTGATGTTGATCGCGATGGCGATGAC
>CAJXTO010000012.1 GCA_913061245.1 uncultured Oceanospirillales bacterium | reverse complement strand
TCGCAGCGCTCTTTAAGTGATGGTGCTCTGCAATTATTGCGTTAGCCCATATTATGGTTGAAACGAGCTCAAATCTGGCCAACAATAATCGACCAAGTTGGATGCAAAACAGTTTGTGCCGAGCCCCAATTTGGTAACAAATTGTTACGAGTGAACCCTATGCAGACAACTATCCAGAAGATAATTGCGCGATTCCCAGAGCGGTCATTGGTTGTCCGTTCGGGTTCTGACACTCGTTATGTTGTTTTGAAAACATGGCATCAGCTAACTGCTGTTTGTGTGGCTGCCGTGTTCTTTATCTGGACCGCAGTAGCGTCTGTTGGTTTCTCCTGGAATCATGGCGCGCGTCTAGCAGTCGAGGCAGAGCTCGCTGACACAATAGCAGCCAATCAAGCATTCATCGCTCAACTACAAAATGATCAAAAGAATGCATATGAGCTCCGACAAGCATTCACCGAAGAAGTCCGCAAGAATGAGGAATGGGCTGCCCGGTTTGATGCCATCCGGAATGTGTCTGACGCTGTGTTAGAGCAATCATCTCCAGAGACCGTTGTAGCATTTATTCCCTGGTTTGAAGGCCAACTGGATGCACGCATCCGCTCAGTTGAGCAGTCCAACGCGGACTTGACTGAATTGGTCATGGATATGTCAGATTCTGTTGCTGAAATTTCAGGTCGCAAGCCGCCTCAGTCATTGGAAGATGTTGGCCCATGGTTAAGTAACGTGGCTGATGATCTTGCTGATGCGTATGAGACACAGTCCAAGGCTATGGAAGTGTTGCATGATTCGATGACACTCACATTGTCTAAAGGGTTTGCCACAATTGATGGCACTCCACTTGCTGACCCCGATTTCGCAGGTTTCTCGCCATCTTTTGGAACCGGTGGGCCGAGTCGTGAAATTGGCGGTGGTGAACATGTCTTTGAAAAGTTTCAAGATCGCTCAGATCGGCTGATGACATTGAGTCAGGATTGGCAGGCGCTGCAATCATTGCTTGAGTGCGCACCGCTTGCACCACCGGTTGACTACTACAATCTTACCAGTCAATACGGCAATCGAAAGGATCCATTTACCAAAAAGCCTGACTGGCACGAAGGAGTCGATTTAGGAGCGTGGCCGGGTACGCGTGTTCGAGCGACAGCTCCAGGCGTTGTCACTTATGCAGGTCGCAAGGGTGGTTATGGCCGGTTTGTTCTCATCGATCATGGATGTGGTATTGAGACTGCTTACGGACATTTGAAAAAGATTCATGTGAAAAAAGGCGATACTCTCGACTATCGCGACACACTTGGAGAAGTCGGTAGTACAGGCCGTTCTACTGGGCCTCACGTACATTACGAAGTGCGGATCAAGGGCAAACCAGTCGACCCATATCAATTTATCGAAGCAGGACGTTATGTTTTCAAAGAACAAAAACTCACAGTCGCAGACGCGAAGTGATAACAGGAGTCAATCAATGAAGTCACCCAATGAAACCTTTGCGGTTCTTGCGCCTAATCTTGTTGTATCAGGAAATTTGGTTTCAGAAGGCAATATCCATGTGGATGGCACCGTTGAAGGTGATGTGCAGACAGGCCATCTCACAATCGGTGCATCTGGTGTTGTAAAGGGCCGTGTATTTGGTCGTGAGGTTAAAATCTCCGGGCGAGTCATTGGTTCGATCACTGCCTGTGAACTCGTGCTTGAGGAGACAGCAATCATCGAAGGCGATATTCATTATCAATCGTTATCGGTCGCACGTGGTGCACGCATGAATGGCAACTGTCAGTTTTCAGAGGCTGAGTTGGATATTACTGCCCTCAGCGGCAAGAAGCCTGCAGCGAAGACTGAAGACGCGCTGGCATTTGGTGCTGCTGCAACAGGTGCATCGACTGCAGCAAAGCCCGCGACGCGAGCGAAATCAGCTGCGGCCTCTGAATAACATATAGCATGCGCGATTCAGTCATCAAGAAACTCACCTCGCCAGATGCCTTATTTCATCGGTTTGCGGATTTCTTTCGGGGGTTTTTTCTTGTCTGTTTCGCGTTACTCGCGACCTTAGGGTTGACTGGTACCGCTTATTTTTCTGTTCAAGTCGTTACGTCGGATACACCGAATGCTCCAGTTCATAACGAATTAACTGCATTTAATGCGCCTCAGATCAATGAATTTGAACAATTTTCAGATCGCCTACTACAGGGTCAAATTCTTTGGCCTCAGGTCGCGATCCCTGTCGATGTTGCCAAAGCAGATTTGACTGATAAGGAGCGCAAGGCAATCCAGGCGGGCTCGGCGCTTCTCGAGTCATTGCTGGCCTCTCGTGGTGTGGCGAAGGACGAAAGTCGTCGTGAGCGCGTTGCTCGCCTGATTGAGTACACGCACCAACGATTGAACTTGCAACCAGGGATTCCAGATATTTCTTTTGCAACATTGTTTTTTGATCACATCATGGAAGCGTCGTTGAAGCCCGTATTCTTTCCAACGAACGCAGCTGTTGCTGGTCAAGCGCGGGAACGTGTCGATCGCTATTTGACCGAGTACCCGCTGCTTCACGTGCAATGGTTTGCTGAGCAAGTGTCTGATCGTGCTTTATCAATGGCGCGCGGATCCGATCAGCAAGCATCAGCGATGGCGGATTATCAACTTGCACTTGCTGTATCTGATCAACAAATGCAGCGGAATGCAGTTCTCGTGCTTGTGTGCCTCGTGATGTTTTCTTTGAGCGCTTTGCTTTTCTTATTGATTCGAATCGAGCGTAATCAGACGTTGCAGACACAGTACATGGCAAATCGATATGTCATGTATATGCCAACACCTCAGTCAGACCCTTAATCAGGGATTGCTTTTCTCTGACAGTATCTTCCCGTGTGTGAGCTCAAAGTGGGTAGTCGCTAGACGAGTGACTTCATCTGCATCATGAGAGACATAGACGATCGGAATATTCATTTGATCTCGTAGCATTTCGAAGTAGGGCAGTATTTCTTTTTTTCTATCACTGTCTAAAGACGACAATGGTTCATCCGCCAGAATCACCTCGGGTTCTGACAATAGCGCCCGTCCAATTGCAACTCGCTGCTTTTCGCCCCCAGACAATTGCGAAGGTCGTCGCGAGAGTACGTGGTCGATCCCCAGCAGAGTCACAATTTCTTCAATCGTCGAGGGATTCATGGGGAGCCTTCGAAACCAGCGCCCACATTTTAAATTCTGCAATACCGTGAGATGGGGGAACAGCCGAGCATCTTGGAAAATATAGCCAATATGCCGTTGTTCAGGCTTTAAGTTAATCTTAAGAGCGCTTGAAAATAAGACGCGACCATCAGTTTCAATATGCCCGTAATCAGGCGTCGCTAGCCCTGCTAGCACGTTAATCAGGGTTGTCTTACCTGCCCCTGAATGACCTGAGAGCGCTGTAATTCCAGATGGAGCATCAAAGGCTACTTTAAGCTCGAAATCCGGAAGTGACAGTTTGAAATCAACAGATAAACTCATTGCCCCTCCACAACGGTTTTGACCCGCTTGGCTAGCCATTCGGAGAGCAGTAACGCAGTCATGGAGACAATCACGGCTAAAATAACAAGTCGGTACGCCGACTCTTCTCCACCAGGAATTTGCATGAAGGAATAGACTGCAGAAGGTAATGTCCGTGTTTCGCCTGGAATGTTTGAAACGAAGGTAATAGTGGCTCCGAACTCGCCGATGGCTTTCGCAAATGCGAGGATGGAGCCTGTGACAACTCCAGGTAAGGCGAGCGGAAGACTGATCATGCAAAAGACCTGAGCCCGATTTGCGCCGAGACTTCTGGCTGTTTCCTCCAAGCGTGCATCGACTGCTTCGAACGATAATCGAATGGCGCGGACCATGAGTGGAAACGCCATGATCGCTGCCGCTAGAGCAGCACCTGTCCACGAAAAAGCGATGACGATACCGAGTTCTTGTAAAACACTACCGATCGGTCCTTGGGTGCCAAAGAGTTTTAATAAGATAAACCCTGTGACCACAGGCGGAAGGATGAGAGGTAGGTGAACCAGCCCGTTCAATAGTTGTTTTCCGGGAAATTCATATCGCGCCAGAACGAATCCGACTGCTATTCCAAAGGGGAGACTGACTATCGTCGCCCAAAAAGCAACTTTGAGCGACAGAAGAACTGCTTCTATTTCAGATGGTGATAACCAGTCGCTCATCCTTTTGCCCCATCGATCGTAAGAAATCCATGGCGAGAAAGGATCGCTTGTACATCGCCACTTTTCAGATAGGCGTGAAACAAAACGGCTGCTTTAGAAGCTATTCCTTTCTTCGTCAGTGCTGCGGGATAACGAATCGCTGGATGAGATTCTTTTGGAAAAATTGCGGCAACGAACGCTCGCGGTTCTGAAATCAAATCACTGCGATACACGATAGCCAGTGGCGTCTCACCTAGGGTGAGAAAGCGGAGCGCTGCTCGCACGTTATCAGCCTGAATAATTGAAGGTTTGAGTGCGTCCCACAAGCCCAAATGCTCGAGTGCTTGTTTGCCATACATTCCCGCAGGCACTGCATCGACCAGGGCCATAGCGACACGTCCCCCAGATAGCGTTCGCTGCAAACTCTCATAATCTAGCCGAATCGTTTGTTCTTGGGTCGATGCAAGGACTAACTGATTACTTGCTAAATCGAATCGGCTCTCTGAGTTTATTGCACCAATTTTTTCTACGTCATCCATCCAGAGGGTGTTTGCTGTTACCAATAAATCAGCCGGTGCGCCGGCGATGACTTGACGCGCAATTTGCGAAGATCCGGCAAAATTAAAAACGACAGAGTGAGCATGCTTTTTTTCAAAAGCGACGCCGATTTCATCCATTGCATTTTTGAGACTAGCGGCAGCAAATACCGTCACGCGGTCGGCTTGAGCGACCGAGCTTGTGATTGCGAAAGTTAAAAAAACCGCAAGAAAGCGCAAATACCACCCTCGTTATGTTTTGAAAAATATAACGAGGGGGAGTATTCAGTAGACGGGTTCGTCCGTCAATGATGCATTTTTTTGATTGAGACAATAGGTATCGTGAGATTGACGGTCTTCCCGGATTCAAACTCGAGAGATAGATCCATTGAGCTCTCTGCTTTGAGTGGTTCATGAAGTCCGATCAACATAATGTGATACCCGCCGGGCTTCATCACCATTGATTCATTAGGGTTTAGGCCAAATCCAGCTTCAACTTCACGCATCCGCATGACGCCGTTGTCATTGATGTGTTCATGCAGCTCAACAACTTTTGCAACCGAACTGGATGCTTTTATGAGTCTATCATTCATGGTTGATTGAATTTCACCATAGGCGCCTGAGTTCTTCATTTGACCAATACTTGCGCGCGCTCGGAAGTTCGATAACGTTAACCCATCGACTGTCATCGTTTCGAACTGCGGCGATTGGTGCTGATGATTCATGCTGTGTCCATGACTCATCGCAAAACTTGGAATGGACAAAAGGGCAACGCAGAGCCCTGTCAGTAATTTGTTCATGTCTGTCTCCTGTGACAAAAAATTAAGATAGATTGAATTAGGAGATGACTGGTGGTCCGCGCGGATAAGCGGTCTGATACGTCTGCGATAGAATGCTCGCATGCCGTGGAATTGAAAAAGCATCTGGCTGATCAAACTTAACGTTGGCGAGTTCGTAGCCCTTGATGCCTACAAGATGGAGAAGAGCGAAGGAACAAGTGTTGTTCGCATCGTCTGCTTCAGTATCAATGGTGAGTGTATTACCTATTGCAGAACATAGAACGATCTGAACGGAACCATCGGGTTGGATTGACGGCATGTATCCTTTCGGGATTATTGCGCCCGCGAGCAACAAACCAAGAAGAATCGCTAAAAAATAGCGGTTAGTCGGAGTTTCTGTATTGCTTAATGATCGCTCAGTCATCAGCCTAGTATGCGCCTTCTATGTGGAGACGAGAAGCGGGCTCAGGGTTTGTAGGCCGCATTCTCCAGCCACCCTAAGAAGCCGCTCTGCATGACCACGACATTATCAAAACCAGCGACTCGTAGAGCAAATGCAGCTTGCGCTGAGAGAGAGCCTGTATTGCAGAACACGATGACTTTTTGATCGGTTGGGATGTCATCCATTCGTTCCAAAACCTGACGCCACTCGATATGCATAGCGCCTGGGATTGTTTGCTTTTCAAACTGCTCGATATCGCGCGTATCAATAAAAGTCACAGCTTCGAAAACAGATTGGTCAATTTGTTGGGGCAAAATGATTCCAGATTCATACTCCTGAAACATGAGATATTCGGCCATCGCCTCGATAGCCGCCTCATTTGCAGAAGTGAACCCTGAGAACAGGATGGCCAGCGACATGACCAGAGACGAGAGACGTTTCATAGGGTGATCCTCAGTTAGTGGGTTGTTTCAATTTGGTGTCGTTGGTGTTCAAACAATAGAGCCGCGAGACACACCAGTCCAATTGGAAAGGCGATCCAGTTCATGGTTTCCCAACCAATGAATTCATAAGCGACGCCTGAACTCAAACTGCCAAATGCGACCGAGCTGAAAAGGATCGTATCGTTGAGACCTTGGGCTGTATGTTTTTCGTGCGCTTTATAGGTTTCGGTCAAAAGAGCGGTCGAGCCAATAAATCCGAAGTTCCAGCCAAGGCCTAGAAGTATCAATGCAATATAGAAATGTTCGATTGAGATCCCAGATAAAGCAACGGCGGAGCAAGCCATCAACATCAGAAGTCCTGCTGCGATGATTGGTAGTTTCCCGAATCGACTGATGAGTTTTCCCGTAAACAGACTCGGTACAAACATTGCGAGTACATGCCATTGGATCCCAAGTGCGGCATCAGATACTTCAAATCCGCAACCAACCATTGCAAGTGGTGCGGCAGTCATAACGAAGGCCATTAAAGCGTAACTACTGGTTCCGCATAAGACGGCAGTGATGAAGGTAGGATCGCGTGCAAACTCTTTCTTAGTTCGGCCATCTGTTCGGGTCACCTTTTGTTTTTCGGGTACTTGTTTGGGTAGCAGCGTCATGACCAGTAGGCCAATGATGAAGAGCCCTGCTCCACTTAAGAAAGCGCCTGCGAATGGAGTTGGATAGAGAAGGTCTTTGTTGTGCAAAACGATCTGGGGCCCAACGATTGCTGCAGCGATACCCCCAATGAGAACACGTGAGATTGCCTGAGACTTGAGAGAGTCATCAACATAGTCGGAGGCTGCAAACCGATATTGCTGAACAAAACTGTTAGCGCCACCGGCGAGGATTAAGCCAGCACAAAACCAAATAAAACTCTGTTGGAGTATTGCGGCGCCTGCGATCGTAATACCGACAAATCCTAATATTGCTCCGGCCATGAATCCATGCTGTCGACCGATTTTGAACATCAGGAGTGATGCGGGTCCGGCCATTAATGCGACGCCCACGTTAAAACCACTGACTGGTAGTGTCGCAAGAGATTTGTCTTCGGCTAGGAGATAGGCCCCGGCGAGTCCTCCTAGTGAAATTACGATCGGTGCAACTGAAGCATTAATCGCGCTTAAAAGTGCATAGAGGTTCGCGATTGCTAAGGAGTTGGTGGGGAATTTCATATGAGAGCCGGGTCTTAGTTTTTCTGCTGAAATGCTTGAAGTGCAGTAGGATAAACCCCAATCACAACGAATAATATAATTGAGTTCCCCATGCCGACATTAGATGACATCGGATCGTATCGGATCCGGCCTAACCCAAGTGACCCAAAACTCTCACGAGTGATCGCGGGAGTTGATCAATACGGTCAGCCAACCAAAACATCTGTGATTGAGGAGCGTCCTCTCACAATCTATCTCAACTCCCAAGAAATTGTCACAGCGATGACCATCGGGGACTACCCTGAATACCTCGCTGTCGGATTTCTGAAAAACCAGGGTATGTTGAAATCCGATGATGTGATCGAAGTAGTCGAATACGATGACGAATTGGATGTCGTCGTTGTTCGGACAGAACGCGAATCGAATTATGAAGAAAAATTGAGTAAGAAAACACGGACATCAGGTTGTGCCGTGGGAACTGTTTTTGGCGATATGATGGAAGGGGTCGATCAAGTGAAATTGGCGACAACACCTGTCCACACATCGTGGATTTATCGCCTGAGCCATCTCATCAATCGAACACCAAGCTTGTACCTCGAAACAGGCGCAATCCACGGAACGGTTTTGTGCGAGCAGGATGAACCCTTGGTGTATATGGAAGATGTTGGTCGACATAATGCTGTCGATAAGATTTCAGGTTGGATGCATTTAGAAGGTGCGTCTCCAGAAAATAAAATTATGTACACCACTGGGCGTTTAACATCCGAGATGGTAATCAAGACTGCCTTGATGGGTGTTCCGGTTTTAGTGAGTCGATCAGGATTTACTGCATGGGGTGTCGATATCGCCAAGCAAGTCGGTCTGACGTTGATTGGGCGGATGCGTGGTCGCAAGTTCACTTGTTTAAGTGGCGAAGAGCGCTTGGTCTACGACACTGATCCTGACTCTGTTCCAGAAGAAGACAAAAAGCATCGTCGAAAGAGTGCTCTTGATGAGTGATCGGATTCTTGGAGTTGTTCTTGCTGGTGGGTTGGCTACTCGCATGGGGGGTTCTGATAAGGGATTATTGCAGCTCGGACAGCAAACGATCCTTGACGAAGTCCTCGAGCGATTCAAACCGCAAGTTGATGATATTGTCTTAAACGTGAATGGCGATCCGAGTCGTTTCGCCGCCTTTGGTTTGCCTTGTATCTCTGATTCACTTGAGGGATATCTTGGTCCGCTAGCAGGAGTGCTGGCTGCAATTGAATATGCGCGGGAACATGGATTTGATTGGGTTGCTTCAGTTGCCGCAGATACTCCGTTTTTCCCGACGGATTTTGTCTCGAGCGCTCTGGGAAAGGCGGCCGAGGTGACGGCCCCGGTCGTTCTCGCATCAAGCTTTGATTATGAGAAGTCAAAATGGATGCGTCATCCAACGTTTGGAATTTGGCATGTATCACTGGAAGGCAGCCTGCGTGATGCGTTGCAAAGTGGTATTCGAAAAATTGTCATCTGGACGGATTCGGTTGGTGGATCTGAGATTCAATTTGTCCATGAATCCAATTCGCTCGATCCATTCTTTAATGTGAATACACCGGAAGAGCTCATGATTGCTCAGCAAGGAGCCCAATGATGAATACCCCCGTGTTTGGCGTTGTCGGATGGAAAAATTCTGGAAAAACCACACTGACCGAGCGGTTAGTCTCGGAGTTTACTGCGCGAGGATTAACCGTATCGATGGTCAAGCATACGCATCATAATGTTGATGTGGATCGATCCGGAACAGACAGTTACCGGCACCGAGAAGCGGGAGCACAGGAAGTGATGTTGGCTGGCGGTTCACGGTTTGCGTTAATGCATGAGTATCGTGATCAGCCTGAATTTGAATTGGATGAATTACTCAGTCGGATGGCACCTTGTGATCTTGTGCTTGTGGAGGGATTTAAGAAAACGCCAATCCCGAAACTTGAAGTACATCGCCAAGAGCGCCAAACCAGTTTGCTTGCAGAGGCCGATACAACCATCGTTGCCATCGCTGCCGATTGTGAACTTACCGGTCTTGATATCCCCGTATTCGATCTCAACGATATATCGACCATCGCTGATTATATTTGGAAACAACTACATGCCTGAAATACAACCCCCACCACTTCGAAATGATTGTTTTGCGCTGCCGCCTGGGGTTGATTGGACACCCGTGGATGAGGCTAAAAAGCTCCTGAAAGACGCCCTGTCAACGGTCGTTAGTTCTGGTCATCGTATTCCAGTGGAAGATGCCTTTGATCGCATCTTGTCGAGTGATGTGGGGGCGGTCCGATCAAATCCACCGGGATCTAATTCTGCTGTTGACGGCTATGGGTTCGCGGGGCCGATCCCTGAGGGTCCCCAAATCATGGAATTATGTGAAGGCCGAGCGGCAGCTGGCGTTCCATTTTCTGGCCGTGTCGAAAAAGGGCAAGCGGTGAGGATTCTGACCGGGGCGATTTTGCCAGATGGTGTTGATACGGTTGTACTCGAAGAAGATTGCACCATCGAGTCTGATCGTATTGCCTTTAACGGGCCTCTAAAGCAATGGTCAAATACCCGGGAAGCGGGCGAAGATGTCATTGTTGGCACACCGATTTTCAAATCAGGGCGGCGATTGACTTCGACAGACCTCTCGCTTCTCGCATCTGCAGGGGTTGCCGAGGTAGAAGTATTTTCTCGCTTGCGTGTTGGAGTGTTGTCGACTGGCGATGAACTGCGTAAGCCTGGTCAACCAGCGGACGATTGGCAAATTTATGATGCGAACCGCTTGATGCTCCTTTCGATGATTCGAGAACTAGGGTTTGAAGCTGTCGATCTGGGTCTTGTGGAAGATGTTCGTGATACGGTTCGCAATACCCTGAACGAAGGTGCCAATCTGTGTGATCTAATCATCACCTCAGGCGGTGCTTCTGCTGGAGATGAAGATCATATTTCGGCGATTTTAAAGTCAGAAGGTCAGCTGACAAGCTGGCGTATTGCGTTGAAGCCGGGTCGACCTTTGGCACTGGGTGTTTGGAATGAGACGCCCGTGATCGGTCTTCCAGGTAATCCGGTTGCAGCTTGGGTATGCACCATGGTTTTTGGACGGCCTGCGATGGAAGTGTTAGCGGGCGGTGTCTGGAGAGAGCCGCGAGGCTATGAGGTCGTTGCTGATTTCAAAAAGAATAAACGTCGTGGACGCTCAGAGTACTTGCGAGCGCGCTTGAACCCAGCGGGTCGGGTGGATGTCTTTCCATCAGAAGGGTCAGGGCGGATTTCGAGCATTAGTTGGTCTGATGGGCTTGTCGAGATTGGATTTGAGGAAGAGATGATCGAACCGGGTTCAGTCGTTCGATACATCCCGTATGCTGAGTTTTTAAGGCCGTCTCAGTCGACTGATCCGTGAACTGCAAAAGCCTCCAATGAGGCGCTTTGCGGATTATTGAATCGAAAAGATTCGTGAACCCCGGTTTCATTTAGTGTGCGACTGACCATTAGGAGCGTGTTGTCATCATGGTCTTCGCACATGCTCTGCATGTGATCGAGCTCATCTTTGGCAACGGGTAAAGCGGCATTGATATCAGGTGCTCCGTATTGATCAACGAAGTGTTGAGCGAGTTTCTGCGTTAGAGCCTCATATTCACTATCGGTGATTGAAGTCACTGCAACGAAAGTTGCTCGACCAAATGATTCCAGCGATAGCCAGCCATTTGAAAATGCTTGGCGTGGCTTGCCAGTGAGCTTGCTTTCATCCCAATTTGAGAACTCAAAACCTCCACTGATCGCCCATTCGCCTGCGTCAGCTGGTCGCTCGAACACATTGTCATCGGATTCATCAAGCCGAATTGTGCGTGCTAGTTTCATGGTGTCATCTCGTCGATTAAGTGATGAATACTGGTCATTCCTTCACGTTTGAGTAGAAGACTTCCATGTCCGTCTGTACCAACAAAGGTTCCGTCACTTGGGTAGCTCACGTCTGATCCAATCGAATCACACTTGGCTCTCCAGTGATCCTGAATCGCTTGGTAGCCTTTATCTTCAAATGAGTTGAGCCAAACCAAAGAGTGCCTTGACCAACTCTCGATGACCTGCGGAACGGTCAGCTCGATACAACCTTCTTCGTGCAACCATGTTTGCGATGGATCTGATCCAGGCTCGATTGATTCTGGCCTTACAAAAGGAATGGTTAAGCCCACTACAAGCCAATCAGGAACGGAGTCTGGCTCAGTCGTTGAGGCTTTGAAACGAAGTTCACCGCAGCGTGCTGCGTTCACTTTAAATTGGCATGGCCATACGAAATGGACTGCGAGCTCAGGCGGCCCAAGTGCACCTAAGCTATCTGCAAGCGATAGCATCAATGCGTGGACAACAGAAATACTATCCTTCAGGGGTAATTCAGGTGCGAGCGTGAAAGCAGCCCGTAAAGTGTCTGAGTCTTCGGCATAGAACACGGTACCTGGATCACAGCCCATCATAGATGCGCTGACCGCTTTGATGAATGGGTCAACGTCTTTTGACACTTTCTCTCCGGTTAACAGGGGAGGGAACGTTGGGTCGGTGATCACATCTCCGTAGATCAATTCAACACCTCACTTGCGATTAACTGATCAGCAATATCAAGGAATGCTTTGGCTTGAGGGCTCGAAGGTTTCGATACCACCATCGGTACACCGCCGTCAGATGCAACCCGAATTGCGAGATCGAGTGGAATTTCACCAAGGAATGGCATGCCTTGTTTCTCGGCTTCTGCCTTTGCCCCACCGTGTCCAAACGGGTGGTGTTCTTTACCACAGCCATCACAAATGAACGACGCCATATTCTCAACAAAACCAAGCAGTGGCACATTCATTCGTTTGAACATGTCGATCCCTTTTTTGGCATCAAGAAGCGCAATATCTTGTGGGGTCGAGACGATGACTGCTCCTGTCACATTAACTTTCTGACTTAGTGTCATTTGCACATCACCAGTCCCAGGTGGAAGGTCAACAAGAAGAACATCGAGTTGCCCCCACTGCACCTGCCCTAACATTTGCTGGAGTGCACCCATGAGCATGGGTCCGCGCCAAATCAGAGCTTCATCATCAGGCATCATCAGACCTAGGGACATCACGGTTACACCATGGTTTCTGAGAGGCAAAATTGTTTGGCCGTCTGGGCTCGATGGTCGGCCACTCACGCCAAGCATTCTTGGCTGGCTTGGACCATAGACATCAGCATCAAGTAGTCCTACTTTGAGGCCTCGCATTGCAAGTGCTACCGCAAGATTGGCTGAAACTGTGGATTTACCTACGCCACCTTTGCCTGATGCGACGGCGACAATATGTTTGACGCCTTTGACCTCAAGTGGTGGTTGCGTTTCTTTTTTGGGGGCCTGTCCGCCGCCATCAGTTGCGATAACGCCCGCATCTTTAAACTGGGGATTGCTCACTTCTATGTCCTGTTGTTTTGTTATGGGAGCTCAACTGTGCCTTTCACTTCATGGTGAAGGTCAACTTCATCGCAGGTCAGTGTGACTGTCAAATTGATACTTGTTAAGTCTGAGCCTGATTCAATTGCACGCACAGCCTCCTCGATTTTTTGCTGCGAAGTTACACCCACTGATTTTAAAAACTTACGCATCGAAAGGTTGAAGTTATCTTCGCTCATGGCTATCTCCTGTGTCATGATGGTTGTGACGTGTCTCAATGTTACGAGGTGGTGTCAGTTGATTAGAAAAACAATAAAACTTATTACGGTCGCGTGTTTCACTGCGCTGATGGTCGGACAATCCGGCGCGTTTGCGTTGAGTTTGTCCCACGACAAGGTGGTTCCGACGGAACTGATCCAATACGTTGTTCCGCGGTTTTCCCTGAAGACTCGCATTCGTTTTGATCGAGTCGATTCCGCTGGTGAGATTCAGTTCGTAACTGAGCGCCCAGAAAATGGGACTCAAGTGTTCGAATTGATCTCTGGTGAAACGGTTTACATCCGCGCGGTGGGAGAGGCGGTTCAAAGCCCTGACTACCAGGCTTTTGTTGATTGGCTTGTGAGTGATCCGGGTCGTGCAACGATTGCTGACTTTCAGATCGATGGAAGGCAGATTGCTATTCCCGCTGAAGCTCAAGAGGCCGCTCCTGTTGAAATCGTCATCGTTGGTGATCTCGACCACGGGCGCGAGTTGTCTTGGAACCACTGCCGGCGATGCCACAAAGTGGATCGAGCTGATAAATATGCGGGAATTGGGAACGCTCCCTCGTTTCATGCGATGCGATCGTTTGACGATTGGTACCTGCGTTTTTCTACCTTCTACACAGTGTCCCCGCACAAGGCGCTGATTTCGGTCAAAGGCTCGGGCATAGATAAAGATCGCGAGCTGATCACGATTGCACCAATTGACCTTCAGATGAGCGACATCAACGACATCGTTGCTTTCGTGCATTCGTTGACACCGCTCGACCTGGGCAAACCGATTCAATTCAATCCCTAGCTATCAAGATAGTCATCGGTCGTCCGTACTCGCGGACGATCTGGGCCGCGAAGCGGAGCATTGTCATCGTGATATTGTGCATTCACGCGGCAGTCATCGCACATCTTCACGAGTCTCGTGTTGTCTGAATTGGTGTACATCCAATGATTGCCTTCGAGCTTTTCGATAATCCGCTCAATCGTGGATTTCACACCAAATGGACGTCCACATTCAATGCATTCAAATGGGTCTTCGCCATGCAGTGACACTTGCTCAAGAGTTTGCTTACCGAAACTTAATTGCGGCTTCAGTGTGATTGCTTGTTCTGGGCAAGTATTTGCGCATAGACCACACTGAACGCATGCATTTTCGACGATATTGATTTCAGGTCGGTCTGATCGATCATTCAGTGCCCCGGTTGGGCATTGCGAAACGCACGCGAGGCATAGTGTGCATTTGTCTGAATTGACCTCAATCATGCCGTATGGGTCGCCGGGCTCAAGCGCAATGGAAACTGCTGATTCATCGTCATGATCAAGAAATGCTGCCATGACGCGCTTTGCAACCTCTCGGCGACCTCCTAGTAACGCCACTTCTTCATGCTTAAGAGCCGGCATGCGTGTTCCAAATAACGCTGACTCGAGCGATTTAATATCGGTTGCTTCGATGACTCGTGCACGCTGAGGGTCAACTCGAGTTGCGCCAAGCAACCGATGTGTGAGTGCGGACTGATTCGCGATCGCTGTTTTCGCTGTCTTTGGCGATTTTAGAATCAATGCTTCACTTGCACCTGCGGCTAAGGTCGCTAGGAGTTCTGCGTGACCGATTAACTCGACGTTATCAACTTCATACGGAATGACATCAGCCGGCAATCCTTGGCTAAAGCGCGCAGACTCAGCGATGAGGTTGCGCCCGAAACTGCGATCGACGAACAACACTCGAGGTGGAATTTCGGAATGCCTTGTGAACGTTTCGATTAACGTCTTCAATCGTTCCACCATAAATTCAAACGGTGGGTCGTCATATACAATAGCGCCCGTTGGGCAGACAGATGCACAGCCGCCGCAGCCGCCACACATATCTGGATCTACATAGACGCCGTCTCCATTGGACCGAATGGCTTTGGCGCCACAGGTATCAACGCAACGTGTACACCCTGTTTTTTGAGAACGTGAGTGCGCGCAAATTGAGCCCTCGTATTTGACATATAATGGCTTTTCGAAGGTGCCAACCAGTGCTTTCGCTTGAGCCCCTAGGAGTGTGAGCTTCAGTGCGTCTGCGTTTGGAGCTCGTAGGTAGCCATCACGCGTTGCTTCTGCTGCAAGGAGTGATTGCTCAGAAACAAGATCAATCACGATATCGCAGTTTGACGATGCGGTTTCTTTCGGTGGCGTGAATTGAGTCGCTCCACGTCCTGTCGCGATTAATGTGGCAAATTGCGTGAACGTGACATCAAAAGCACCCAGACCACCTGAAATTGAATGGATCTTGCCAGTTGCCAAGTCATAGTTGCTTGATGGGCTCACGTGTTCTGGTGTTTTCTCCAAAACACATGTTACGGCCAATTCTTCACCGAGCGTTTCGGCGAACGACAACGCGCTCTCATCTTTTGCAATGATCAAACATGTTCCTGACGAGGTGACCTCTCGCGCTTTTGTGCCGGGCCTGTCGAGTGCAGCGTCTGCTAGAAGTGCTAGTTGCTTGGCTTCGACAATCGATTCTTTTTCGCCCTGTGCTGTCCAGCCTGCACGGTCTCTCAGATCAATAAGATCCAAAGAAGCTTGCAGGGCATTTTCTGCATGCAGCTCTTCAGTGAGTTGCTCAAAGATTTGGGATTGCTGCTCACATGCAAATACAACTTGGTCACGTTGTGAGAGAGCGGCAACCGCAACATCGAGGTCGTTTCCGCACAGTTGGTCGGTGAGGATGACATCATCAAACCCCTGGCTTTTAAATGCTTCAGGGTCGTATTTGAGACTGCTATCGCAGCTACACAGAATCAGGGTTTTGTTGTTTTTCATATTTGTGGGGCTATTTTTTTCGTTTGTTGTCACCATAGACTACCCACATTAAGGGCAAAAATGACAAAAAGAAGACCTCAAGGTGAAAAATCTGTGAGCGAGCCAAAAATACCTGTTGATCAATCTGACCTGTTCGCGGCTCGGATGATCACAATGCCTGTTGGCATTATTGTCAGTAGACATCCCGGCGTGACGCGTTGGGCATCGGAGATCTGGAAGCCGTCGGGCTTAATCCCAGGTGCGGATATTGCTCACTGGGTTGAATTACGATCAGAAGATGATGTGACGCATTATCACGCAAGAACGATGGCTTTGACTCTCTATCGCTCAGACGTTGAAGCATATCGAGTTGCGTTATCCATGGAAGTTCCGTCGGCATTCGTCATCTTGGATGAGGATGAGACTGGTGAGTCCCCCGGGGGGTGGGAAGTGACAGACGTCACTCTCTCGCCTTATGAGGCACAGGATCTTCTTGACAGTGGATTCAGTCTAGTTGAAGCAGTTCCCATCCCTCCTGTGATTATTGGTTGGGCTCAGCAATTCGTGGACCACCATTTTGTCGAGGAGCCGTTCAAAAAAAGAAAGCGTGATCGATTAGATGTTGACCAAGTTGATGAAGGTATCGGCGATCCTCGAGTCAGCCAAATAAACGACGTATACATGTCGCCTGCCTCATTGCGAAAGAGGAAGAAGCATTGAGCGAAGATAAAGGTTTTTTATCACGTTGGTCTGATCGCAAATTGAAGGCAGATGTCGAAGAAGTTGAGCAAACGCTCCCCGCGGCTATGTCTGAAGAATCGCATGAAGATGAGTTCGAAGGTAAGTCGGACGAAGAAATTTTATCCATCTTGGATCTCCCTGAGCCTGAGACCCTGACTCTTGGTGATACTGTTGAAAAGTTTATGGATGGTCGTGTTCCCGAGCGTATCCGAGCGCGAGCACTAAGAGCGTTTTGGAAAACAAATCCAGTGCTCGCAAATATCGATGGCCTTGATGAGTATTGCGACGATTACACGGACGCGGTCATGGTGATTGAAAACATGCAGACCATTTATGAAGTTGGCAAGGGATATGCGTCTCAGGCACTCGATGCGCTCGAGTCGCTCGCGGAAGAGGAATCTGAAGCGACTGAATCGGTTGATCAAAGTATCGCCAGTCGTGAGATAAAAAAGCTCGAGACCAACGAACCACTGGGCGAAGAGTCTGATGGCTCGGCGCCCGATTCCGAGTCGATAGGGATTGAGTCGGCTGATGATGAGACGCAAGCTGAGCAGGTAGCGATAGCTGAGCCTGTGGTGCCGCGTCCGCGTCGAATGCAGTTCCAGTAAAATTCTTGCAAAACTAGACAAAAGGGGTACGATTTAGTGTTACGGAATATTAGAACGCCAAGGATTGGTCGCTCAAAAACCCAACTGAGTGATAACAAATGACCGTAAATGCAACAGTTGAAATGAATACGCCGCCGATCGCGCCTGAAGATCAGGTGCGGGCGAGCTTGTATGCATTGCTTGGTAATTTGTTGCTTCAAGTTCCCGATCAGACAACGCTTGATCAGCTTGCTGCGCTCGAAGGAGAGGCGGGCGATGTTGGGTCTGCCATCAATACACTTTCGCAAATTTCTAAATCGATGACTCCAGCCTCAGTTGAGCGCGAATACAACGTGTTGTTTATCGGCGTTGGTCGTGGAGAGGTTTTGCCTTATGCGAGCTACTACTTGACTGGCTTTCTGCATGAAAAACCGCTTGCTGATCTTCGCGGCAAGATGCGTGAGTTAGGCATCCAGCGGAAACAAGGAGTCTCTGAACCTGAAGATCATTTGGGTGCATTGTGTGAAATGATGGCCGGCATGATCACCGGAGCATTTGGGCAGCCGATGTCTCTACAAACTCAAAAAGAATTTTTCAATGCGCACATTGCTCCGTGGGCAGCGCATTGTTTTAGCGATCTCGAAAAGGCGGAAAGTGCAGTGCTCTATGCCCCTGTTGGCTCCCTAGGCCGACTGCTAATGGGTATTGAGCAGGAATCTTTCCGTATCGAGTAGGCCGAAAGGCGATAGTACGTGTGAAAGCACAACAAGGAGATGTTCATGAGTGAACAGAAAACAACACAGGCAGGGCGCCGTGGCTTCTTGAAACTTGTGACAACTGGGTTGCCGGTTGCAGCTGTGGCTGCAACAGCGGGAACGCAGGTGTTAGCAAGTCCTGAAGCAGAGATTCGTCAAGATAGTGGTCTTCGTAAGAATGAGCACTACAAGAAGTATCTCGAGACAGCACGGTTCTAATAAAAACGAATGACCTCAGGTTGCATTTGGCCCTGATCAGTCATTCACAGAAATCCTGAGGAGGATTTTCATGTTAAGGAAAAAGGCGAATGGGGTAGCAGTTGGCTCCCAAGTGTCATCCTTACTGAAAAACGTGGCCTCTCACAAAATGGATCGTCGTACGTTCTTGCGTTCGACTGGTTTAGCAGTGGGTGGTTTAGCCGCGTTTTCGATGACGCCACGTTCGGTAGAGGCTGCAGCTTCTGCGTCGAGCGATGCGAAAACTGAAATTAAAAAGAGTGTTTGTACGCACTGTTCGGTGGGCTGTACGGTCCAAGCTGAGGTGCGTGACGGTGTATGGGTTGGGCAGGAGCCAGGTTGGGATTCTCCGTTTAACCTTGGATCACACTGTGCGAAGGGCGCCGCGGTTCGCGAGCTTGGACATGGTGAGCGCCGTCTGAAGTATCCAATGAAGTTGGTGAATGGTACCTACACCCGCATCTCGTGGGAGCAGGCGATCAATGAAATTGGTGACCAGATGCTCAAGATTCGCGAAGAAAGCGGTCCAGACAGTGTGTACTGGTTGGGCTCTGCGAAGACAAACAACGAGCAGTCTTATCTGTATCGTAAGTTTGCTGCTTACTGGGGCACGAACAACGTTGACCACCAGG